>JAJYSF010000031.1 GCA_021793715.1 Actinomycetes bacterium | reverse complement strand
CATCGAGATCGCCAAAGCACTCGCGAAGGACGTCAAGGTGCTCATCCTCGACGAGCCGACGGCGGCACTCGGCGAATCCGACTCGGAACGCCTGCTCGACCTCGTGCGCGGCTTCCGTGACCAGGGCATCACCTGCATCGTCATCTCCCACCGCCTTCGCGAGGTGCTCTCCGTCGCCGACCGGATCACGGTGATCCGCGACGGAGCGACCATCGAAACCATGCGGCGCGACGACCCCGAAACGAACGAAGGGCGCATCATCCGTGCGATGGTCGGCCGCGACCTCGACAGTCTCTTCCCGCCGCGCGATCCCGATATCGGTGACGAGCTGTTCCGCGTGGAAGGCTGGACGGTGCACCATCCGACGGATCCCGAGCGGATCGTCGTCGACGACGCGGCCTTCACCGTGCGCGCCGGCGAGATCGTCGGGTTCGCGGGCCTCATGGGCGCGGGACGCACCGAGCTCGCAATGAGCATCTTCGGCGGCTCATACGGATCCGCTGTCACGGGTCGCGCCTTCAAGGACGGCACCCGCATCGACGTGCGAACCGTCGACCAAGCGATCCGCCACGGCATCGCGTACGCGACGGAAGACCGCAAGCAGCACGGCCTGAACCTCGTCGCCGATATCCAGGAGAACGTCTCGACGGCGGCGTTGACGCGGCTCTCGCACGGCGGGCTCGTGGATCGCGTGCGCGAGCGGAAGATCGCCGACGCCTTCCGTTACAAGATGAACATCAAGGCGCCGAGCGTTCGCACCATCACGGGCGACCTGTCGGGCGGCAACCAGCAGAAGGTGGTGCTGTCGAAGTGGCTCTTCGCCAACCCGGATGTGCTGTTCCTCGACGAGCCCACACGCGGCATCGACGTCGGTGCGAAGTACGAGATCTACGGCATCATCAACGAGCTCGCGGCGCAGGGCAAGGCGATCATCGTCATTTCCTCGGAGCTTCCCGAGATCCTCGGTCTCTCCGACCGCATCTACACGATGTCGGAGGGTCGGGTGACCGGCGAAGTCGCCCGCGAGGACGCCGACCAGGAGCTCCTGATGCATCTCATGACGGCCGGGGCGTAATGCGGAGCGCTGACCGAGATGCATGAGGCGGAACGACCGTCGCGGAAGAGCGTTGCCGCGACGGGGCGGACGACGAACGAGGAGGTCCGCCAGCAGAACCTGTCGGCTGTGCTCACGCTCGTGCACACCGACGGTGCGCTCTCGCGTTCGGACATCGGATCCGAAACCGGACTGAACCGCTCGACGGTGACGGGGCTGGTCACCGAGCTCATCGAGATCGGCGTCGCGTGCGAGGCGTCGACGACGCCGACGGGCCGCGTCGGCCGCCCGTCCCTGGGGGTCGCGGCCGACGACGACGTCGTCGCGCTGAGCATCCGCGTGGAACCCGATGCGATCACGGTCGCGCTCGTCGGCCTCGGCGGATCCGTGCACTCGCGCGTGCGGCACGACCTCGCGAGCGCGCCGAGCCCGCGTCGCTTCGCGCAGATCACGGCGTCGCTCGTCGACGGTATGCGTGCCGACATCGACCGTCATTACCGCCTCATCGGTGCCGGCGTCGCGGTGCCCGGTCTCGTCGACCAGTCCGGCGCCGTTCTGCTCGCGCCGCCCCTCGGATGGAAGCGCGAGAACATCCGCGCCCGTCTCGAGGATGCACTGAAGATGCCGGTCACCGTCGGAAACGACGCGAGCATCGGCGCAATGGCGGAGGCGCGCTTCGGCATCGGCCGCGGCGTCGACAACATGCTCTATCTCGGCGGCTCCCTCAACGGCATCGGCGGCGGACTCGTCTTCGACGGCACTCTCCTACGCGGCACGTCGGGGTTCGCCGGAGAGCTCGGCCACACCGTCGTCGACCCGATGGGGGCGCGCTGCGCGTGCGGGCGTCGTGGCTGTCTCGGCGCCGAGGTCTCCCCCGGGCCGATCATGAAGTTGCTCGGTCGCCGCAAGCTCGACGAAGACGACATCGACATCGAGCTCGGCGTCGCGAAGGATCCGAGGGTGACCGCGGAGCTCACCCGCCAGGTCGGCATCCTTTCGACGGCGCTGACGAACTTCGTCAACGCCTTCGCTCCCGAAGTCGTCGTGCTGTCCGGTTACCTCGGTGTGCTCTTGGCGACGAGCCGGGAGACACTGTCTGACGCGGTCCGCGTCGAACCGGTCGGCGCCGAGGGGCGCCAGGTGCGACTCGAGCGCGCGCGCATGCGCTCGCGCCTCATGCAGATCGCGCCCGCTGAACTCGCGTTCGCGCGGTTGCTCGCGGATCCGGTTGCCCACGCGCCGTCGCGTTGAGGTGCTCTGTCGTCGTGACGCTATGCCGTGAAAACGGTGTGGAGGTCTCCGGCGACGGCGCGTCCGCCGAGGCCGTCGAGCTCGAGGATCACGGCGGCGCCGGCGACCGTTGCACCGAGCTGCGTGATGATCTCGCGCGCGGCGGCGATTGTGCCGCCCGTCGCGAGCACGTCGTCGACCAGAAGCACGCGCGCACCCGGCCAGAGCACACCGGGCGCCTCGATCGTGGCCGTGCCGTACTCGAGCGCGTAGCTGACGGCGGCCGCCGGCCTGGGCAGCTTGCCGGCCTTGCGAATCGGTAGCATCCCCACGCCCTCCACCGCGGCGACATAGCCCGCGAGGAGGAAGCCACGTGCCTCAATCCCACCCACCACGTCGAACTCGCCGCGGAATGGCTCGACGAGAGCCTCGAACGTTGCGCGCATCGCGCGCGGATCGGCGAGCAACGGCGAGATGTCTCGGAACAGCACGCCGGGCTCGGGATAATCGGGCGTCTCGGCGATGAGCGATTCGGCGTATGCGAGGTCGGGGATCGTCACGCGACGAGCGTAGCGGAGCGACGTGGACGGATCCCGGGATCGCGCGACGGCCAGCCGCAGGATGCGAGAGAATTGACGGCATGAGCGCGCATCTGCAGGCCGACGCCGATCCCGACCGCTGGGTCCCCATCCGCGGGCGCGGCCTCGCCGGTGGCCGACACCGCAAGGCGGCGATCCGGATGCTCACGTCGACCGCCGGTGTCGTGCCCGGGCAGCCCGGATCCGGCGTGATCAACTTCATCGCGACCCGCGCGATCAAGGCGGGCCTGCGGCACGCGAACGGGCGCTTCCTCGCCTGGTCGTGGAAGGAAGATCCGTCGGCACTGGCCGCGCTCGCGCAGGCGCAGGAACTCACCCCGAACGTGCGTGCGGCGCGTGCGTCGATGCCGATGGAGTTCGACGACACCGAGAACTTCTCAAACCCGTACCTCGGTGTCGGCGAGAAGCTCGTCATGGATCAGCCGCAACAGGGGCGGACGCCCTTCGCAACGTACACGTGGGAGACGGGCGGTCACCTCGTCACGCTGCACGCGGTGTCGCCCGACAAGGAGCGGTTCCTCCTCTTCCTCCCCCACCTCGACGACCTCGCGCGGTCGCTGCGCTGGATCGAAGACGTCGAAGTGGGCGAGTCGAACGTGCTGCGCCTCCCGCCAGCCTGACAGGCGCTTCACCTTCCACGAATGCACCGAAGAAGCGCGTTTTTCGGTGCATTCGCGTCATGTCGGGCAGGTGCGGCGACGCGCTAGCCTGTCGCCATGCAGACGTTGACGTCGATGCACGCCCGCCGGATCCGATGGTCGAACCAGCTTCTCGGGGGATCCGATCTCTCGCCGACGCAGGTCGTCGATCGCGCGGTCGCGCTGCAGGGGCAGGACCTGCCCGCCGTCCTGCAGGCGATCGCGATGCGCTCACGCCCCGGCACGACGATCGATGACGTCCAGGCCGCGTTCGACCGGGGCGACCTGGTGCGGAGCTGGCCCGCTCGCGGCACGCTGTTCGCGACGACCCCCGCTCGCCTGCGCAGCGTTCGGGCCCTCACGGCAGATCGGATCCACCGGTCGACACTGCGACGTCGCGAGCAGCTGCAGCTGACTGATGGGATCCTCGATCGCGCCCGTGAGGCCGTGCTGCCGCACCTCCCCGTGACACGGTCCGAGGTCCTCGAGCTCTGGGCGGAGGCAGGCGTCGACGCGCGCGAAGGCCGCGGCTATCACCTGCTCTTCCACCACGCGGTTGCGGGCGTCTGGCACTGGGGCGCGTTCCGCGGCGACGAGCAGCTGCTGACGGCGACGACACCCGACGCGTCGACCGCTGGACCCGTCGCGGACGACTCCCTACGCGAGATCGTGCGCGGCCTCGTCGCGGCGCGCGGTCCGATGACGACAGACGACCTCGCCTGGTGGCTGAAGCTGCCGAAGACGCAGATCCGTCGCGCGACCGACGGACTCATCGAGGTGTCCGTCGACGGCACACCCGCGTGGCTGGCGAGCGAGGCGGCGGATCCGGGCGACACGGGCATCTCGTTCGTTCCCGCCTTCGACGAGTGGATCCTCGGGTACGGCGACCGCTCACTCGCGGCGAGCGACGCCATGCAGAAGGCGCTCGTGCCCGGCAACAACGGCGTCTTCCGCCCCGCCATCGTGGTGGACGGTGTCACCGTCGGAACGTGGCGCGGCCGCGCGAAGAGCCGCCCGGATCCGACGTTCGAGCTCGTCGAGAAGGTCCCCGCGGCCACGCGCCGCCGTATCTCCGACGCGCTGGCGGGCTGGCCGTTCGCCTGACCCCCTCTACATGTCACGAATGCACCCAAAACCGCCGGTTTGGGTGCATTCGTGGAAGTTAGAGCGGGCGGGCATCAATCCCGCTGATCCTCGCCGGAGAGGATCTCGCGGAGCCAGTCGCGCGCGTCGGCGAACGACGCGTCGCTGTACCGCTGCTCGTGCTCGACCGCCTCGTGATCGGCGCGCGGATACGATCCCAGGAACGTCACGCTCGGGCTGAATCGCTTCAGGCCCATCACCGCGTCGGCCATCCGCTCGTCGGCGATGTGGCCGTCGGCGTCGATGACGAAACGGTACCGCCCGAGGCGGTCGCCGATCGGCCGCGACTGGATCAGGCTGAGGTTGATCCCGCGCGTCGCGAACTGCTCGAGCATCTCGACGAGCGCACCCGGAACCTCCTTCGGCAGCTCGACGACGAGCGACGTCTTGTCGGCCCCGGTCCGCTCGGGCGGCACGACCGTCCGTGTGACGAGCACGAAGCGCGTCACGGCGTCGGGGTTGTCGCCGATGCCCTCCGCGAGCACCTCGAGGTCGTAGTGGTCGACCACGCCGGGCGCCGCGATCGCCGCCTGCGCGGGCAGGGTTCCGTCGAGCAGACCGATCGCGCTCGCGACGTTGCTCGCGGCGACGACCTGCGAGTGCCCGGGCACATTGCGTCCCAGCCACTGGAGGCACTGCGCGTACGCGACGGGGTGCGCCGCGATGTCGGTGACGTCGGCGAGGGCGGATCCGCGCGGCGCGACGAGCAGGAACGTCACCGGCACGAGATACTCGCCGACGATCCGCAAGCCGCGGGTGTTGGCCAGAGCATCCTGCGCGCTCGAGACGCCCCCCTCCACCGTGTTCTCGATCGCGATCATGGCACCGTGGCTGGATCCGTCCGTCACGTCGGCGAGCGCCTGAGCGACGTTCGCGACGGGCTTCCAGATCTGTCCCGCCGCTTCCGGCACCTGTGCGAGCGCCGCCTCCGTAAAGGTTCCGGCTGGCCCCAGGTAGCTATAGGTGCGTGTTCCAAGAGGCGCGTCGGGCATGTCACATAGCGTACGCCGTCTCGGGTGGGGCGTTCGTGACGCGTCTCCTGCACGAGGATGCGTGCCGCGGTGCCTGGACGGGCCACCTCCTGGCAGAATTGCCCCATGACCAGTCGAGCAGGATCCCCCGCTGAAGCCGCCGATCTCGTCGATGTCGACGCGCTGATCGCGGCCTACTACGACCGCAAGCCCGACCCCGCGAACGCCGCGCAGCAGGTGGCATTCGGCACGAGCGGTCACCGGGGCTCGTCTCTGACCACGAGCTTCAACGAGGCGCACATCCTTGCGACGACGCAGGCGATCGTCGAGTACCGCGCCGAGCAGAACATCCGCGGTCCGCTCTATCTGGGGCGCGACACGCACGCCCTGTCGCTGCCAGCCGAGCGCACGGCGGTGGAGGTGCTCGTCGCGAACGGCGTCGATGTGCGCGTCGATGCGCACGACGGGTGGGTGCCGACGCCGGCGCTGAGCCACGCGATCCTCACGCACAACGCCGGCAAGGACGCCGACTCGCCGTCGCGCGCCGACGGCATCGTCGCCACCCCGAGCCACAACCCGCCTTCCGACGGTGGCTTCAAGTACAACCCGCCGCACGGCGGCCCGGCCGACACCGACGCCACCGGCTGGATCGCCGCACGCGCAAACGAGCTCATCGCGGCAGGCCTCGAGGGGGTGCAGCGCGTGCGCTTCGCCGACATCGACGCCGAGTCGGTCGCGACGCACGACTTCCGTGCGGCGTACGTCGCCGACCTCGTGAACGTCATCGATCTGGACGCGATCCGCGCCGCCGGTGTGCGCATCGGCGCGGATCCCCTGGGCGGCGCCTCCGTCGCATACTGGCAGCTGATCGCCGAGCACTACGGCCTCGACCTGACGGTCGTCAATCCGGACGTCGACCCGACGTGGCGGTTCATGACGCTCGACTGGGACGAGAAGATCCGCATGGATCCGTCGTCGCCGTCAGCCATGGCGGCGCTCGTCGCGCGACGGGACGAGTTCGACGTGCTGACGGGCAACGACGCCGACGCGGATCGTCACGGCATCGTCACCCCCGACGCGGGGCTGATGAATCCGAACCACTTCCTCGCGGTCGCGATCGACTACCTCTACTCGCACCGCCCCGGCTGGGGCGCGGATGCGGCCGTCGGCAAGACACTCGTGTCGTCGATGATGATCGACCGCGTCGTCTCCGCACTCGGACGCCGGCTCGTGGAGGTCCCCGTCGGCTTCAAGTGGTTCGTGCCGGGCCTGCTCGACGGATCCGTCGCCTTCGGGGGCGAGGAGTCCGCGGGCGCATCGTTCCTGCGTCGCGACGGCGGCGTGTGGACGACCGACAAGGACGGCATCATCCTCTGCCTGCTCGCCGCCGAGATCATCGCTGTCACGGGGAAGACGCCGTCGCAGCGCTACGCCGAGCTCGAGGCAGAGTACGGCGCGAGCGCGTACGAGCGCGTCGACGCCCCGGCGACGCCCGATCAGAAAGCCGCGCTGAAGGCCCTCTCGCCGAGCAACGTCACGGCCGACACACTCGCCGGCGATCCGATCACCGCGAAGCTCTCGGAGGCGCCCGGCAACGGCGCCGCGATCGGCGGCCTCAAGGTGCAGACGGAGAGCGCGTGGTTCGCCGCGCGCCCGAGCGGCACGGAGGACGTCTACAAGCTCTACGCCGAGAGCCTGCGCGGCCCGGAGCACCTCGCGCAGGTGCAGGAAGAGGCCCGCGCGATCATCGCGAGCGTGCTCGGCGCCTAGCCCCACACGTGGGTCGCCAGAGATTGCGGGCGAGAGCGCCGTATCTCTGCATTCTTTGGCGACCCACGACGGTGGGGGTCAGCCCCGGCCCGTGAGTCGCCAGAGGTTGCAGCGTAGAGGGCCCGAGGTGTGCAAACTCTGGCGACCCAACGGCTGGGCGGCTGTCCTGCCTACGCGGCCGGGGCTTCCTTCTTCCGTGCCCACTTCGCGGGGAGGCTGTCGCCTTCCCACACCTGGACGATGCCCCATGCGACCGCGGTGAGCGGCACCGCGAGGATCGCGCCGAGGATCCCCGCCGTCACGGTGCCGATGGTCAGTGCGACCAAGATGACGAGGCTGTGGAGCTTCAGCGCCCGCCCCATCAGCACCGGCTGGAGGAAGTTGCCCTCGAGCTGGTTGACGAGCACGACGACCCCGACGACGATGACCGCCGCGAGGAGGCCGTTCTCCATGAAGCCCCCGTCGACGAGGGCGACGAGAGCCGCGAGAATCCCCGCCAGCGTCGCTCCGACGATCGGGATGAACGCGAGGATGAACACGAGAAGCGTCAGCGGAAGCG
>JAJYSF010000030.1 GCA_021793715.1 Actinomycetes bacterium | reverse complement strand
CGACGTCGAGGCCGCGACCGCGCGCGATGTCGCGCGGAGCACGCAGGGCGAGGCCCTCTCACCGCGATTCTCGCCGGACGGCCGCTACCTCGTCTGGTCGCAGCCGACCGACGGCGAGGGCGAGCTTCACGCGCTGTGGATCGTCGAGGCGGCGTCCGACGACGCCCCCGTGAAGCTCACCGACGGGCGCTTCCACGACCACGACCCCGACTTCACGCGTGACGGCAAGCACCTCGTCTTCCTGTCGAATCGCACCTTTGACCCGGCCTACAACGGGCAGGCGTTCGACCTGTCGTTCACGGGGGTCACCCGGCCCTGGCTGCTGCCGCTGTCGGCGACCGAGCCCGCTCCGTTCGGCCCATCGTCCGACGGATGGCGACTGTCCACACCCAAGAAGCCGACCAAGCGCGTGCCTACTTCGGCCGACCTCGACGTCGAGGGCGCGGAACAGCGCATCGTTCCGTTCCCCGTCGTCTCGGATGACTACCGCGACCTGTCGGCGACCGCCGGCGGGGTCGTGTGGATCGCGGAGGGCGGCGACGTCGGCACCCTCGGTTCGCGCCGGGCGGGCGTGCCGGGCGAGAAGCAGCCGAACCGCCTCGTGCGCTGGTCGTTCGACGACCGCGAGAGCTGGACGGTCGTCGAGGGCATCGACTCGTTCGACGTGTCCGGCGACGGCGAGCGCATCGTCGTGCGCAAGGACGACGACGTCTCGATCGTGCGCGCCGCGCGGAAGGCCGACGGGGGAGACGACCCCGTGCAGGTCGACCTCGCGCGCCTGCGCTTCCAGCTGGATCCCGTCGCCGAGTGGCACCAGATGTTCGACGAGAACGCGCGCCTGATGCGCGACCACTTCTGGCGTGAGGACATGGACGGCATCGACTGGGAGCGGGTCACCGCCCGCTGGCGCGAGGTCGTCTCCCGCGTGCGCACGCACGACGACCTCGTCGACCTCATGTGGGAGCACGTCGGCGAGCTCAACACGTCGCACGCGTACGTGATGCCGGCGTCGCCGCTCGGCGATCCGTCGCGCGCGATCGGGTTCCTGGGCGCCGACCTGTCTCCCGCCGCCGAGGGGTGGCGCATCGACCGGATCCTGCCCGGCGAGTCGAGCGACCCCGGGGCGCGCTCGCCGCTGCGCGCGGCCGGAGTCGGCGCGCAGGAGGGCGACCTCGTCACGGAGATCGACGGGGCGCCCGTGGATCCGGCCTACGGGCCCGGCGCGTCGCTCATCGGCGCCGCCGACAAGCCCGTCGAACTGACGCTGCGTCGCGATGGCGAGGATCGACGGGTCGTCGTCGTGCCGCTCGCCGACGAGAACGCACTGCGCTACCAGGACTGGGTGCACTCGCGTCGCGACTATGTCGCCGCGAAGTCGGGCGGCCGGCTGGGCTACGTGCACGTTCCAGACATGGGCGCGCCTGGCTGGGCGCAGCTGCACCGCGATCTGCGCACCGTGAGCACCGCTGAAGGCGTCATCGCGGACGTGCGGTACAACCGCGGCGGGCACACGAGCCAGCTCGTGATCGAACGCCTCGCCGCGCGCGTGGTCGCGTGGACGAAGGCGCGCCAGTTTGACGACCTCGTCCCGGATCCGGATCGCGCTCGCCGCGGGCCCGTCGTGTTCGTCGCGAACGAGTTCTCGGGATCCGATGGCGACATCGTCAACGCCCGCGCGCAGGCGCTCGGGCTCGGCCCCGTCGTCGGAGCACGCACGTGGGGCGGCGTCGTCGGCATCGACGGTCGCTTCGACCTCGTCGACGGCACGCGTGTGACGCAGCCGCGCTACGGCTACTGGCTCGAGGGCAAGGGATGGGGCGTGGAGAATCACGGCGTCGACCCCGACATCGAGGTGATCCACGACCCGTCGGCGCTGTTCTCTGACGCGGATCCGCAGCTCGATCGCGCGATCGCGGAGGCGTTGGCCCGCCTCGAGGAGGTTCCCGCGGTGACCGCTCCGGAGCTCGCCCCGCCCAAGGGCCGCTGACCCGCTGCGTCTCGGAAGGAGATATCGGCCTCGGAAGGAGCAGATCCCTCGAGCCGGTCCGGCGAGGCGCACGGCTCCTTCCGCGGCGCAGCCGCACGCGCGAACCGACCTAGGATGGGAGGACATGAGCCTTCGCGCATGGCATGCGCATGAGTGTGATGGAGTGATGTACGAATGGCGAAGGTGCTGCTGGCGGGCGAGTCCTGGGTGAGCGCGACGGTCGACCACAAGGGATTCGACCCGTTCCCTCATACTCAGGTCGAGATCGGCTGTGCCGAGCTCCTCCAGGCCCTCGACGGGGCCGGGCACGAGGTTACGCACATGCTCTCCCACGACGTGGCCGAGAAGTTCCCCCTCACCCTCGAGGAGCTCGACGCGTATGACGTGGTGCTGCTCTCGGATGTCGGCGCGAACACCCTGTTGCTTCCGCCGTCCGTGTTCACGCACGGGCGCCCGACGCCGAACCGGCTCAAGCTCCTACGCGAGTGGGTGCAGCGTGGCGGCGGCCTGATGATGGCCGGCGGCTACCTGAGCTTCCAGGGGTTCCAGGCGAAGGCCAACTACGCGGGCACGCCCCTCGAAGACATCCTGCCCGTGACCATCTCTCGGTACGACGACCGCGTCGAGACTCCGGAGGGCGTTCCCGGCGCCCTCACCGACGTCGAGCATGACGTGACGCGCGGGCTCGATGCCGATTGGCCGATCCTGCTCGGATATCAGCGCCTCGAGGCGCGCGACGACGCGACGGTCCTCGCGACGGTGGAGGGCGATCCGCTGGTCGTCGTCCGCGAGGTCGGCGAGGGTCGGACGCTGGCGTTCGCCTCCGACGTGTCGCCGCACTGGGCGCCGACGGAGTTCATGGAGTGGTCGGGATACGCGACGCTCTTCGGCAACGCGGTGAGCTGGCTCGCCCGCTCCTGACGGGGTGAGCGCCGCCCGTCAGCGGGTGGCGTCGGCGAAGGCGTCGCGGTCGCCCTCCGCGAGCAGCTGCGCGGAGATGAACATCAGGTTCAGACCCTCGAGCGGCTCGCCGTCGGTCCGTTCGGCCTCCTCGCGCGCCCGAACTTGCCCGTCGTCGTCGTTGCTGAGATCCGTCAGCGTCGCGTACAGCAGGGTGGGCGAGGGGCTCGAGATCCCGGGCGTCCCGTATCGCTGGGCGACGTACTCCCAGACGGACTGCTCGCGCGGATCCGCACTGCCGTACAGCGACTCGAGCGCGCGCGGATCGATGGATCCGTCCGGCTCGTTCAGCGGATACAACGCGTAGTACTCGCCCGCGACCGCGAGCTCGCGGTCAATCGCGGCCATCACCTCGAGCTTCTGGTCGTGATCGCGGATCGGCTGGTCGGTTCGCCACGTCGGCGAGGTGTACTGCTGCAGCATCGATTCGCCGCCGTAGCCGTTGCGCTCCGGTCGCGCGCTCGCGTCGGCGATGCGCGTCCACGTGAGGCCGAACTCCGCGCTCAGACGCTCGCGGATCCGCTCCGACAGCTCGTTCGTGTGGTCCTGGACGTCCTCGAGCGACGGCGCCAGGAGCACCGACTGCGGGTCGACGTCCTTGATGCCCGCGTAGTCGCCGTCGGCGGTGCCGTCGGTCGTCGTTCCCGCGGACGGCGGGACCGGCGGATCGCCGAACAGCGCGCCCACGGCGCCGACGGTGCCGACATTGACAAGCATCGAGACGGTCAGCGCGATCGCCGCGCCCAGGCGCGCGCGGCGGATGCACAGGGCCGCGACGACGAGGCCCACGACCACGACCTGCAGCACGAGCATCGACGTACCGAGCGCGCTGTGCGCCTCCCCGACCGTCGCGAGGGCGATGAGCAGCGCCGAGAATAGCCCGGCGGCGAGCAGCGCGATCCAGCCGACCGGGTGGAGGCGAGGGCCGGATCGCGGCGGCGGTGCCTGCGCGAGGAAATGACCCGCGACGGGGTGCTCTGGGAAGCGCCGCTCGCCGCGGTAGCCACCGGGAGGGGGCACGGGCGGCGCGCCCGCGTGTCCGCCCGCGTAGCCGCGCCCGGTTCCGGGGATCCTCACCATGGTCGCCCTCCGGTGTCGGTGCCCTCGTCGGGCGCCCGATCCTCGCGCAGCTCGTCGCGCGAGCGCTGGCCGTTCTGCAGACGCTCCTCGATCTCGTCGAGGCTGTCGCCGTCGGGACGCGCGTCCCCGTCGTCCGGCCCGCCCTCGTCCTCCGGCGCCTGGTCCTGTTGCAGCTTCCCGCGCAGCCGCTCCACGAGCTCGTCGAGCGTCTCCGCGGGGTCCCGCTCGGGATCCGGCGACTGTTGGCGAGCCTCGTCGGTGCGGCAGTGTGCCGGGGTGTCCGCGGACACCTCGAGGGCGTCGGCGTAGAGCTGCGCGGCACGCTCCGGATCCGCGGTGCGCGCGCGGTCTCCCATGCGCTCGATCACGAGGGCGAGATTGATGTGCACGGGGCACGCGTCGACGCCCTCGACCAGCGCGAGCGCGCGCTCGAACTCGCCGCGCGACTCCGCGAGCAGCCCGGCGCCAGCGAAGGCGACGCCGAGGTTGTACGGCGCCTTCCACGGCTCGAACCAGTTCGCGGGCTGCAGTGCCTCGGCGGCCCGGATCGCGCCCGTGGCGTCGTTGCGCGCGTGCGCCGCGATCGCCGTCTGCGCGAGCACGTACATCGACAGCAGCTTCACGACCAGGGCGAGCGCGATGAGCGCGACCGGGAGCGCGCCGACCGCGACCCACGTTCGCGTCCGCGGCGTCATGGTGCCCCTCCCGTCTGCGGCAGGGCGGCCGTGCGACGCAGCAGCCGCACCGCCCGGCCGAGGTCGATCAGCGCGAGGGCGCCGACGACGAGCGCGACGGCCCAGGACAGCTCGGTCCGCGCGCCGAACGAGTTGGCCTCAGCTGCCTGCGTGGCCACGGGGGGCGGATCCGGCACGGTCGGCGCGCTCGCCGCGGTCCGGTGCTCGTACGGCACGCCCAGCTCCTCCGCGACCGTGCGCAGATTATCCTCGTCGATCATCGAGAGGGCGTCGGCGCCTTCATACGTGAGGTACTCCGTCACCCCGTCGAAACCGTCGACGACGCGCATCCGACCGCCGTCGGCCGTGCCGTAGCCGTACACCGCGCCGCCGTCGACCGCACCGGCCGCGTCAGCGAAGGATCCGGGTTCGCCCTCGGCCGTCTGCTCGCCGTCGCCGAAGTAGAAGACGATGCGGGAGCGGTCCGGATCGCGATTCGCCGCACGCTCCGCGACTTCGGCGACGAGCGGGGCGGCTTCGGCGATGTCGGATCCGCGCGCATACGAGGTCGTGGGCGGGCGGAGCACCTCGAGCGACGAGAACACCGCGTCGACGTCGGTCGTCAGAGGGAGGCGCTGCGTGGCGTGGTTGTCGAAGGTGACGAGGGAGAACCGCGCGCCGGGGTACGCGTCGATGATGTGCTCGACGTCGGCGCGCACGCCCTCGAGGCGCGGCGACGACTCTCCCCAGTCCTCCGCGGTGATGCTCGTGGTGCTGTCGACAACGATCAGCACGTCGAGGTCGGTGACCACGGCGTTCGCCGACCCGGACGGGATGCCGGGGCGCAGCGCGAGCAGCCCGCACGCGACGACGAGGCCGATTCGGATCCCCCACGCCACGCGCTCGCCGGACTCCGCGCGCACGAGCGACCAGACGACGAAGACGACGGCCGCGAGCGCGATCGGCACGAGCAGCCAGAGCGGGAGGACGGGAAGGAACGTCATGCGCGGATCCTCCCGGCGATGACGACCATCGCGACCGAGGCGATGACCGCGATGAGGATCCATGGCCCGGGCGCGTCCGCGACGACGACCTCCGGGCGGGCGTCGAGCGCGGTCGCCTCTTCCCGCTCGACTTCGGCGATGATGTCGGCCACCGTCGTCTCGCCGCGCAGGGCGTAGGCGTGGCCGCCCGTGGCGGCGGCCGCGCGGCTGAGCCGCTCGCTCGGCTCCGAGGCGGAGTCCTGCACCGGGTTCAGCGCGAACACGCGGATCCCCTTCTCGGCGCTGTGCGCGGCGGCCTCATCGAGGGTGACGATGCTCTCGCCGAAGTCCTCGTTGTCGGTCGCGAGGATGATCGATCGCGACCGATCCGTGTCGGCGTGGTCGAACCGCAGCGCGCATGCCGCGAGCCCGTCGCCGATGAGTGACGACCCGGGCCCGTCGAGCGTGCCGGCCCAGTGCTCCGGGATGCCGCCGGAGGCGGTGCCCTCCGCCATGCCGGTGCGGAGGCTCTCGATCGCGTCGTGGATGAATGGATAGTCGTCGGTCAGGGGGAACACCTGCACGGGCGAGGAGTTGAAGATCGTGAGGCCGATGCGCTCGCCGTCGAAGCCGTCGGCGAGTGCATCGAAGACGTCGAGGATCTCGATGTCGACGTCGGTCATGGATCCGGAGACGTCGAGGCAGAGCATGATGTCGCGGCTGTGCGTACCCGGCTCGACCACCTGCGCGGCCATCGGCCGGGCGGCGACGACGCCCGCGGCGACGACCGAGACCGCCCCAAGCGTCGCGGCGCCGATCAGCGCGACCACGCGGAGCTGCGCCGCCCGCCGTACGGCGGGCAGCCGGCGCAGACGCTCGGCGCGCGCGACGAGGGATCCGGAGCCCGGTGCCGCACGCCCGCGCCAGACGAGTGCCGCGACGACCCCCGCGATGACCGCCGCCACCGCCGCGATCGCGACCCACGTATTGGTCAGTGCCATCCGGTCACCACCTGTCGGGCGGCGGCGATGCCGGCGGCCGGATCCGCGGGAACGTCGCGTTCAAAGACGCTCGGATAGAAGTGGCGACGCACCGCGGCGACCAGCTCGGGGCTGGCGCCGCGCGCCTCGAGGTCTTCGAGCGGGAGGACGGGGGTCTCGACCCCGGTGAACGCGTTCACGAACGATCGCGAGATGGCGCTCAGCTCGGCGTTCGCGGCGCGGGGGGACATCGCGCCGCCCGCGTAGGCGCGCTCGACGCGGTCGATCCGCTCCAGGTGGTGCGCGCGAAGGGAATCGAGCTGCACGCCGAGCGGGGGCGGCTCGGGCGCGCGCACCCGGCGCGGACGCATCGCGGCCCAGGCGATCCACGCGGCGGCCGCGAGGAGCACGAGGATGCCGAGCGCGAGCGCGAGCCACCACCCCTCGTACTGCACGGGCGGGTAGAGACCGTCAGGAGCCGACACGGGGCCTCCCCGCGAGCATGCCGAGGATGGCGGCGGTGGCGGTCTCCGCGTGCTCGAGCACGGCGTGGCTGATGCCGAGTGCATCGAGCGTCTGCGCGCGTTCGGCGTCGGCGCGGTCGCGCTCGTCGGCGAGCTCACCGGCGACGCGTTCGTTCCCGCGGAGGAAGGCGGGAACCCGCCAGCCGCTGTCGGCGTCGGCGCGCGCGCCGGGGCCGATCGGATCCGCGTCTCGGATCGCGAGCCACAGCACGTCGTGCTGCGCGCGCAGGCGCCGCACGAGGCGCTCCTCGTCCGCCGTGATCGGATCCTCGCCCGTCACGATCACGAGGATCGCGCGACGCGACACGGTGCGGGCGATGTCGCCCAGCAGCTGCGTGCGCGAGCTCGCGGCCGCCTCGGTGGTCGCGTCTCGGATCGTGCGCAGCGCGTGCTCGATCGCGCCCTCGGACCGTCGCCCGGGGATCCGTCTCGTGCCGTTCGCGTCGCCGTAGACGACTGAGATCGCGTCGCCGTGGCGCAGGGCGAGCAGAGCGAGGACGCCCGTCGCGAGCACCGCGAGGTCTCGCTTCGGACGTTCGTCGGGCGAAAGGGCCGCCATGCCGCGTCCCGTGTCGATCGCGACGAGGAGGGTGTGCATGCGCCGCGCGCGGGAGCGCCGGACGAATACCTCGCCGTGGCGCGCGGTCGCGTTCCAGTCGATGTCGCGCACGTCGTCGCCGTACTCGTACTCGCGCAGATCCTCGAAGTCGTCGCTGCGGCCGCGCTGAAGCGACGCGTAGGCGCCGTCGAGCGGATCCGACGACGCCAGTCGCGTACGCACGAA
>JAJYSF010000029.1 GCA_021793715.1 Actinomycetes bacterium | reverse complement strand
CGATCGCCCGCCCGCCGCGCACGATGTTGCGCGGGTTGTCGACGTCCGGTCGCCAGAACGCCATCTCCGTGATCCAGTACGCTTCCTGCGTGATCTGTGGGGCGAACCCGAACGCCTGGAAGGTCTCGACGGAACGTGCCTGGATGCCGTCGGCCTGGCCGACCTCGAGGCGACCCGGGCGACGGTCGATGATCCGCGCGTGCACGTGAGGGAACGTGGCGAGCTGTGCCGCGGTGATGACACCGGCCGGGCCCGTGCCGATGATCAGCACGTCCATCTCGTCGGGCAGCTCGGCCGGACGGTCGAGTCCGATGCCGGCCGCGGGCTGCACCCGCGGGTCTCCCGATACGTAACCGTGGTGGTGGAACTGCATGCGCGGGGTGCTCCTCACGTCATCGTGTGTGGCGACGGTATCGAATTGTGTGTTCTATATTCGAACACCGTGTTCTGTATGTGACTTCCTTATCGTACGCCCTCTCGGGGCGCGCGACAACCGGCGTCGCAGTAGAATCGCACTCGTCCGACCCTGGCGGGGTCGGTGCCCGAAAAAGGGGCACGAAGCGCCGACGCGCGAGACACATACGGATCCTGTCGCTCCGTTCGTCTCACGAAAGGCTCACCCATGCCCACCGTCGCCCAGCACGTCGCCCACGCCCTCGCCCACCACATCGACCACGTCTTCGGGGTGATGGGCAACGGAAACGCCTACCTTCTCGACGCCCTGCTCAACGAGACCGACGCCGCTTACACTGCGGTGCGCCACGAACAGGGCGCCGTGGTCGCGGCCGATGCGCACTTTCGGGTGTCGCAGCGGATCGCCGCCGCCACCACGACCTATGGCGCGGGGTTCACGAACACCCTGACGGCCCTCGCCGAGTCAGCCATGGCGCGCATCCCCCTCGTGCTCGTCGTCGGGGACGAGCCGACGAGCGGCGCGCGCCCCTGGGACGTCGACCAGATCGCGCTCGCGTCGGGCGTCGGCGTGCGCACCTACACCGTCGGGCGCCTCGACGCCGTCGCAACGGTCACGCTCGCGATTGAACACGCTCTCGCGAAGCGACTCCCCGTCGTGCTATCGCTGCCCTACGACGTGCCGACCCGCGATGCGGGGCCGCTTCCCCGCGAGCTGCCCGCCATTGTGCCGCCCGAGCGCGTCGAGCCGGCCGCGGCCACGCACGCCGCGATCGCACGCACCGCGGATATGCTCCGCGCGGCGCAGCGCCCCGTGATCCTCGGAGGCCGCGGCGCGTGGCTGGCCGGTGCATCGGATGCGCTCGGACGGCTGGCCGACCGCACGGGCGCCCTCACCGGCTCCTCCACGCTGGGGCGCGGGATCTTCCCCGACGCACGGTACGACTTCGGTGTCACCGGGGGATTCGGCGCGCCCGGCGCGATGGACCTGGTCCGCACCGCCGACGTCGTCGTGGTCATCGGCGCCTCCTTGAACCAGTTCACGATGCGCTTCGGCGAGCTGTTCGCCCCCGACACCCACGTGGTACAGGTCGACATTGCGCCGAGCGCAACCCACCCGCGCGTCAACGCGTTCCTCCGTGGAGACGCGCACACCGTCACCGAGCTCCTCATCGACGCGCTCGGAGCCGGATCCGGATCCGGATGGCGCGACACCGTCGACGTGCCGGCGCTGCGCACCCAGGTCGTCGAGGGCGAGTTCGCCGACGACGGGCGGCTCGACCCGCGCGCCGCGGCGTCGCGCCTCGCCGACGTCTTGCCGAGTGAGCGCATCGTGGTCTCCGACGGCGGCCACTTCCTCGGCTGGGCCAACATGTTCTGGCCCGTGGCCTCCCCCGGACGGATGGTCATGGTCGGCACGGCCTACCAGTCGATCGGGCTCGGCTTCCCGAGTGTCGCGGGCGCCGCCGCTGCGGACGGCGACTCAGCCATCGTCCTCTCGACGGGCGACGGCGGCGGCCTCATGGCGCTCGCCGACCTCGAGACCGCAGTCCGTACCGCGGGCGGCCGGGGCATCTGCGTCGTCTGGAACGACGGTGCGTACGGGGCCGAAGTCAACCTCTACGGCCTGCTCGGGCTGAACGAACGCCCCATGCGGATCCCCGACGTCGACTTCGCCGCCCTCGGCGCCGCGGTCGGCGCCGAGCCGGTCGTCGTGACGTCGCTCGCCGACCTCGACCGCGTCGCGACCTGGGCGCAGGAGCCGGTCGCCGAGCGCCGCTTCCTCATGCTCGATCTGCGCATCTCGGGCCGCATCATCGCGCCGTACCAGCACGAGATCATCCGGGTGAATCTCGGCTAGTCCAGCAGCTTCTGCCGCGATCATCGACGACCAGACGCCCTTGTCACGCACGACGCGATAATATACGATTTCAGATACACCAAGCGTGCGAGTGTGAAAGGCAGCGAAGCCATGACGAACGACCGATCCCCTGATCCGCGCTTCGCCGCGCTCCCGTTGCCGCCCGGCAAGATCATCGCGGTGCACCTGAGCTACGTCTCCCGCTCCGATCAGCGCGGGCGCCGCCCGAAGCACCCGTCGTACTTCCTGAAGCCGACCAGCTCGGTCGCCGCATCGGGATCAGCGGTCGCACGGCCTGCGGGCACGGAACTGCTCGCCTTCGAGGGCGAGATCGCGCTCATCGTCGGCACCGCCGGCGCGCGCCTCACCCGCGAGAACGCCTGGGACCACATCGGGTGGGTCACCGCCGCGAACGACTGGGGCCTGTACGACCTGCGCACGAACGACAAGGGCTCCAACCTCCGCAACAAGGGACGCGACGGCTACACGCCGGTCGGCCCGGAGATGATCGATGCGCGTGCCGTCTCCCCGACCGACCTGCGGGTGCGCACGTGGAAGAACGGCGACCTGCTCCAGGACGACTCGACCGCCGACGGCCACCTGATCTTCGGCTTCGACCAGCTCATCGCCGATCTGTCGCAGCACGTCACGCTCGAGCCGGGCGACATCATCCTCACCGGCACCCCCGCCGGATCCTCGGTGGCCGAGCCGGGAGACCAGATCGAGGTCGAAGTCGACGCTCCCGCGGCGGGTCTGACCTCCGGCCTGCTCACCTCGCGCGTCGTCGAGAGCGACGGCGACTTCGATCCCGAACTCGGATCGCTGCCGTCGGTCGACGACACACAGCGCGAAGAGGCCTGGGGTTCCCGCGAAGCCGCTGGTCTCGAGGACGCCCCCGTCATCGACGCCGATCTCCGCGCGAAGCTCGAGGCGTGCCCGGTCGCTGGCCTCTCGCAGCAGCTGCGCAAGCGCGGGATCCGGTCGTGCTTCATCGACGGCGTGCTCCCGCTTGCTGCGGGCGACAAGATCGTCGGCGTGGCCAAGACGCTCCGCTTCGTGCCACTGCGCGAAGACCTCTTCTCGTCGCACGGCGGCGGATACAACGCGCAGAAGCAGTGCTTCGACAGCGTGCGCCCCGGCGAGGTCATCGTCATCGAGGCGCGCGGCGAGCGCCAGACCGGAACGCTCGGCGACATCCTCGCCCTGCGTGCTCAGGCGCGCGGCGCGGCCGGTATCGTCACCGACGGCGGCGTGCGCGACTCCGACCTCGTGGCCGGCTTCGACCTGCCGGTCTTCGCGCAGGGCGGGCACCCCGCCGTGCTCGGCCGTCGCCACGTGCCGTGGGAGCACGGCGTCACCATCGCGTGCGGCGGCGCCACGGTGCAGCCGGGCGACATCATCGTCGGCGACAGCGACGGCGTCGTGGTCGTGCCAGCCCACCTCGCCACCGAAGCCGCAGAGGCGACGCTCGCGCAGGAGGACGAGGATGATTGGATCGCCGCGCAGGTCACGGCCGGCGCCGCGATCGAGGGCCTCTTCCCCATGAACGCCGAGTGGCGGGCGCGGTACGAGTCGGAGCGCCGAGACCGATCATGACGACCACCGAGGCGCTCAGCAAGTCCGAGCTCGCGTACCGCTGGATCAGCGAACGCGTGTCGACGCGCGAATACGGTCCCGGGTACCGGCTCGTGCTCGGCGACATCGCTCGGATCCTCGACATGAGCGTCGTCCCCGTGCGCGAGGCGATCCGTCGCCTCGAAGCCGAGGGACTCATCAGCTACGAACGCAACGTGGGCGCGCGGGTCGCGCTGGCGGATCCGAACGAGTACATCGACACGAT
This sequence comes from Actinomycetes bacterium, assembly GCA_021793715.1. The sequence goes on along the minus strand of JAJYSF010000029.1, from coordinate 3,884 downwards.
GCAGACGCTGGGCGTCCTCGAAGGAGCCGCCACGGCCTTCGCGGCACCGCACGTGAGCGCCGAGACCCTCGACGAGGCGGCCGCCGTGAACCAGCGAATGCGCGAGCTGCTGACCGAGTTCGATCCGCACCGCTTCACCGCTCTGAACGAACGCTTCCACACGCTGCTGTTCGAGGCCTGCCCGAACCAGCACCTGCTCGACCTGGTGCAGCGCGGATGGACGCGTCTCAACAACGTGCGCGACTCGACGTTCGGGTTCATCCCCGCGCGCGCCGCCGCATCCGTCGACGAACACGACGAGCTCGTCGCTCTGTTGCGCGAGGGCACCTCCGCCGACGCGATCGAGCTGGCCGCGCGACAGCACCGCCTGCGGACGATGAACGCGTACCGCGACAAGCGCTCCGCCAGCCACCCCACGAATCACTCTTCCTGACAACGAGGAGAACCACCATGTCCAGCCCCTCCCGTCCACTCCCGCAGAACCTCCCGGAACGGATCCGCCACTACATCGGCGGCCAGTTCGTCGACTCACTCGACGGCGATACGTTCGATGTCATCGACCCCGTGACCAACCGTGCGTACATCCAGGCCGCGTCCGGCAAGCCCGCCGACATCGACCGTGCGGTCCAGGCCGCGAAGACGGCGTTCACCGAAGGCCCATGGCCGCGCATGCTCCCCCGCGAGCGGTCCCGCGTGCTGCACGCGATCGCCGACCTCGTCGAGACGCGCGACCAGCAGCTCGCCGAGATGGAGTCATTCGACTCGGGCCTGCCGATCACGCAGGCGAAGGGACAGGCGCGTCGCGCGGCCGAGAACTTCCGCTTCTTCGCGGACCTCATCGTGGCTCAGACCGACGACACGTACAAGGTGCCCGGGCGCCAGATCAACTATGTCAACCGCAAGCCGATCGGCGTTGCCGGCCTGATCACGCCATGGAACACGCCGTTCATGCTCGAGTCGTGGAAGCTCGCGCCGGCGATCGCGACGGGAAACACGGTCGTGCTCAAGCCCGCGGAATTCACGCCGCTGTCCGCACAGCTGTGGGCGGGCATCTTCGAGGAGGCGGGTCTGCCCGAGGGCGTGTTCAACCTCGTCAACGGCTTCGGCGAGGAGGGGTACGCGGGCGACTCGCTCGTGAAGCATCCCGACGTGCCGCTCATCTCGTTCACGGGTGAGTCGAAGACCGGCGAGCTCATCTTCGCCAACGCCGCTCCGCACCTGAAGGGCCTCTCGATGGAGCTCGGCGGCAAGTCGCCGGCGATCGTGTTCTCCGACGCCGACCTCGACGCCGCGATCGACGCGTGCGTCTTCGGTGTGTTCTCCCTCAACGGCGAGCGGTGCACCGCGGGATCCCGCGTCCTCGTTCAGCGCTCCGTCTACGACGAGTTCGTCGAGAAGTTCGCCGCCCAGGCGAAGCGGGTCAAGGTCGGCTACCCGGACGACCCCGCCACCGAGGTCGGCGCGCTCGTGCACCCCGAGCACTACGACAAGGTGATGAGCTACGTCGAGATCGGCAAGTCCGAGGGACGTCTCCTCGCCGGCGGCGGCCGCCCCGAGGGCTTCGACGAGGGCAACTTCGTGGAGCCGACGGTCTTCGCAGACGTCTCCCCCGGTGCGCGCATCTTCCAGGAGGAGATCTTCGGGCCGGTCGTCGCGATCACGCCCTTCGACACCCTCGACGACGCCCTCGAGCTGGCGAACAACACGCGCTACGGACTGGCCGCGTACGTGTGGACCAACGATCTCAAGCGCGCGCACAACTTCGCGCAGGCGGTCGACGCGGGCATGGTGTGGCTCAACTCGAACAACGTGCGCGACCTGCGCACCCCGTTCGGCGGCGTGAAGGCGTCCGGCCTCGGCCACGAGGGCGGCTACCGTTCAATCGACTTCTACACCGATCAGCAGGCCGTGCACATCAACCTCGGTGCCGTGCACAACCCGAGCTTCGGCAAAGCCTGACCTCTTCACACGCAAGGACGCGACATGACCAACGAACGCATCAAGACCTCCTCCGGCTTCTTCGTCTCGGAGGCGGCACCGATCACCGCGGCGAACCCCGTCGCGACGCCGAAGGCACCGGCTCCCGACATCCTGCGCTGCGCGTACCTCGACCTCGTCGTCACCGACCTCGCCGCCTCCCGCGAGTTTTACGTCGACGTGCTCGGGCTGCACGTGACCGCGCAGGATGACGAGGCGATCTACCTCCGGTCGACGGACGAGTTCATCCACCACAACCTCGTGCTCCGCAAGGGCGAGATCGCGGCGGTGGCCGCCTTCTCCTACCGCGTGCGGACGCCGGAGGATCTCGACAAGGCCGTCGCCTTCTACACCGAGCTCGGATGCCGCGTCGAGCGGCGACCCGGCGGGTTCACGAAGGGCATCGGCGACTCGGTGCGCGTCGAGGATCCGCTCGGCTTCCCGTACGAGTTCTTCTCCCAGACTGACCACGTCGAGCGACTCTCGTGGCGCTACGACCTGCAGACGCCCGGCGAGCTCGTGCGGCTCGACCACTTCAATCAGATCACCCCGGACGTGCCGCGCGCCGTGCGCCACTACCAGGACCTCGGCTTCCGCGTCACCGAGGACATCCAGGACGAGGACGGGACCGTCTATGCGGCGTGGATGCGCCGCAAACCGACCGTGCACGACACGGCCGCGACGGGCGGTGACGGCCCGCGCCTGCACCACGTCGCGTTCGCAACGCACGAGAAGCACAACATCCTCGCGATCTGCGACAAGCTCGGCGCCCTGCGCCGCAGCGACGCGATCGAGCGCGGGCCGGGTCGCCACGGCGTCTCCAACGCCTTCTACCTGTACCTGCGCGACCCGGACGGGCACCGCGTGGAGATCTACACGCAGGACTACTACACCGGCGACCCCGACAACCCCGTCATCACCTGGGACGTGCACGACAACCAGCGCCGCGACTGGTGGGGCAACCCCGTCGTCCCGAGCTGGTACCGCGACGGATCCCTCGTGCTCGACCTCGACGGCAAGCCGCAGCCCGTCGTCGAGCGCACCGAGTCGAGCGAGATGGCGGTTACGATCGGCGCCGACGGCTTCTCGTACACGCGCGAAGGCGACGACGACGACATGCCCGACTGGAAGCAGGGCGAGTACAAGCTCGGAAACCAGCTCTGATCGCCATGCTCGACGAACAGCAGATCACCTCGATCGCGGACGAGCTCGCCGACGCCGAGCGCACCCGTTCCATGATCCCCCTCATCACCGCCCGCCACCCGGAGATGACGGTCGAGGACTCCTACGCCGTGCAGAACGAATGGCGGCGCAGGGCGATCGCGTCGGGGCGCCGGCAGGTCGGTCGCAAGATCGGCCTCACGAGCAAGGTCATGCAGGCTGCGACCGGCATCACCGAGCCCGACTACGGCGCGATCTTCGCCGATCAGGTCTTCGAGAACGGTTCCGTGATCGAGCACGCTCAGTTCACGGGCGTGCGCATCGAGGTCGAGCTCGCGTTCGTGCTCGGTGAGCGCCTCGAGGGGCCCAACACGACCGTGTTCGACGTCATGCGCGCGACGGAGTACGTCATCCCGGCCCTCGAGATTCTCTCGAGCCGCATCGAGCTCGAGGGGCGCACAATCGTCGACACGATCAGCGACAACGCGGCGCTCGGCGCGATGGTCTACGGCGGCAACCCGACGCAGCCGCACGACGTCGACCTGCGCTGGGTCTCCGCGCTGCTGTACCGCAACGAGCAGATCGAGGAGTCAGGCGTGGCCGCGGCCGTGCTCAACCACCCCGCGATGGGCGTCGCCTGGCTCTCCGACAAGCTCGCGCAGCACGACGATGCGCTCGAAGCGGGCGAGATCGTGCTCGCGGGAAGCTTCACCCGCCCGATGTGGGTGCACCCGGGCGGACCAGTG
>JAJYSF010000028.1 GCA_021793715.1 Actinomycetes bacterium | reverse complement strand
GCGCTGGAGTGAATGCGCGCAAGATAGACGCCGAACGGGCTCACCATGCTCGGCAGAAGAACCGACCAGTAGCTACCGACCAGCCCGACCGAGTTCATGAGGAAGTACAGCGGCAACCCGATCACCGTCGCGGGAACGAGAACGCCGCCAAGGATCACGCTGAAGAGCGCTTCGCGACCCCGGAACGGGTATTTTGCGACCGCGTAGCCACAAGCCGCGGCAAGCACCATCGCGACGAGCGCACCGACACCCGAGTAAATCACGCTGTTGACGAGCCAGCGCGTGAAGACACCACCGTCCTGCGAAAACAGAGCCACAAGGTTGCGCCACGCCGCCGGAGTGTCGGAGAACCATAGCCCGAACGTGCCGAAGAGATCGGCAGGGGTCTTCGTCGCCGCGATAACCACCCAGACGAGAGGCAGCAGGAAGTAGATCGCCGCAACGATCAAGATGAGGTTGACCGCATAGACGCTGGGGCCGGCGGGAGGCCGACGACGGCTAGGTGCACTATCCCCGACTGTGAGGGCACGCGTTTCGCTGCGAGCTATGGTCACCATGCGCGGTTCCCCTTTCGGTTGACGAAACGCAGGAATCCGAAGGACACGACGAAGCCAAGGAGCGCGACAATCACTGCCATGGCCGCAGCGAGGTTCGAGTTGCCTTGCGCGAACGCCTGGTTATAGGCAGCGAGATTCGGCGTGAAGGTCGTGCCGATGGCGGTCGTGAGTGGACGGAGCACTAGCGGTTCGACAAACAGCTGCAGCGTGCCGATGATCGTGAATACGGTCACGAGGATCACCGACGATCGCACGAGCGGGAGTTTGATGTGCCAGATCGTCGCCCAAGCAGATGCCCCATCCACATGCGCCGCCTCGTAGAGTTCGGATGGAATGGCGTCGAGCGCAGACGCGAGAATCACCATGTTGTAGCCGGCGAAGCCCCACAGCGAGATGTTCGCGATCGCGAAGAGCACGGAGTTCGACGACAGCGGGTGCACTTCGATTCCCCAGCCATCGAGCACCTGAAGGACCGGGCTCGTGGCAGGCACATAGAGGAAACCCCAGAGAAGCGTCGCGATGACACCCGGAACACCGTACGGCGCGAACGATAAGACGCGGAAGACGCGCGGGAATCGTGCGCTCGTCGAGTCAAGCAACAGTGCGAGCCCCAGCGCGGTAACAACCATCAGCGGCACGAGGATCACGGAGAACAGCAGCAGCCGTAGCAGGCTCTGCGAGAAGCTCGGATCCGAGAACGCACGCACGTAGTTGTCGAAGGAGACGAACTTCGTCTCAGGCGTGCCGAAGCCGAGCCCCGAGCTCGACGTGGCGAACAGGCTCTGCACCACCGCATAGATGATCGGGGCAAGGAAGAACGCCGCGAACATGATGACGAAGGGCAGGATGAGCACCCAGGCGGCGCGCGGAACGCGTGCCCTGGTTCGATGAATGCGTGTTGCCACGGTCTCCTCCAAGGGGACGGGGTGGACGCCGCAACCGGCGCACCACCCCTCACGGATGCGTCAGTTGACGGAGATTCCGCGCTCTTCGATCGCGGCGACCATGGCGCTCTGAGTCTTGTTGTAAGCATCTGCAAGCGGCGTACCGCCATCGACAGAAGCCTTGACGTTGTCGACGACCTCGGCGAACAGAGTCGACGACAGCGGCGGCCAAGTCCACGACGTGTCGACTGCCTCGTCGGACTCAGCGAAGACGTTCCAGATGTTCTGTCCACCATAGAAATCGAAGACCTCGGAGTCTTCCAGCGCGGTGATCTCCGAGGTATCGGCGATCGCAGGCCAACCAGCACCAACGTCGGTCAGCAGGTTCACGCTCACCGGGTTTGAGTTCATCCAGATGGCAAACTCGGCCGCTTCCTTGGGGTGATCCGAGCCCTTGAGAATCGCGGTCGCAGATCCACCGCCCCATGTAGCTGAGACTTTCTCACCGGCCTCCCATTGCGGTACAGGGCCAACCGCCCACTTACCGGCGAGGTCAGGGGCTGTGCCACGAAGGATTGCATCAGCCCACGAGCCCGAGATCCAGGTGAGGATCTTGCCGCTCTGGATGTCTGCGTTCCACTCGCTCGCCATATCGGCCTCGACCTTAACAAGGTCCTCGTCGATGAGCTTCTGCCAGAAGTCAGCCACCTTGAGGGTCTCGTCGCCGTTGATGTCGACGGACCACGCGTCGTTCTCAGGAGTAAACCACTGGGCTCCGCCCTGCTGGGCAAGACCGATCATCCAGGGCGCTTGATTAAAGGCGAATGCCGCGATGTACGCGCCCGATTCGCGAACGGTCTTTGCCGCCTCGTAGAACTCGTCCCATGTTTCGGGGTACTCGATCCCAAGATCTTCGAAGATGTCGGCGCGGTAGAACTGGCCCAGAGGACCCGAAGCCTGGGGTACCGCGTAGACCGAGCCGCCGAAAACACCGGTCTGCCACTGCCATGGGGTGAACAGGTCTTCGTCGTCTTCGACGTACTCGGTGATGTCTTCGAGCGCATCGTTGATGAGGAAGTCGGGGATCGCGTCGTAACCGATCTGTACGGCGTCAGCCGCGTTACCAGCCTGTACGGCAGACTGCATCGTCGCGTATCCGCCGTCGGGCCCGGCAGTCACGGTCTCGAGCGTGACGTGCACGTCGTCGTGGGTCTCGTTGTATGCATCGACAACTTGGTCGATATTAGGCACCCACGACTGGAAGGTGAGTTCGACCGGGCCGTCCGATAACGTGTCGGCCGACGAACATGCGGCAAGGGAAACTGCCGTCGTGGCAACGACGGCAGCCGCGAGCCAGCGGCGGCTCTGAAATGAAACAGGCATGTACGCTCCTTCGCGCGGAGTTGGAGATGGATATTTCCCCAGGGACACCGCACGATGCTACGCGGCCGAACTGGCATAAAACATGGTTAGTTCGCGCGTCTACATGGACAATTCGACACTCTTATGAAATATTTACGTGCCGAGCGGGAGCGCTATCCGCTGCTTCTTTATCCGCGTGGCGCGCGATACAGGACGATGTCCGTCTGGCGTCGCACGCGCGTCGTCCCCGTCAGCGTGACGACACCGCCCGCGGCGTTGGTCGCGAACACACGCGCCCCCGGCCGCGTCTCGCGCTCCGCGCGCAGCTCGTTGGTGAGCGCGCGGACGTCCTCGCGCAGCTCCTGCACCTCGTTCTCGAGGTCGAGCATGCGCTGGATGACGGCGAGGGGCACTCCCTCTGCGGAGAGGGCCGCAACCTCGCGCAGCTGGGCGATGTCGCGCGCGGAGTATCGTCGCGACCCGCCGCGCGTGCGGCCGGGGATGACGAGCCCCGTGCGATCGTACTGGCGAAGCGTCTGCGGGTGGAGGCCGGAGAGCTCGCTCGCCGCGGCGATGGGGAAGATCGGATCCGTCTCCGTCACGCCCTCGGGCAGCTGCATCTCACGCCTCCTGTCCACTCAGTCAAACACGGAACAGTTCCGTGCGGGGATTCTCGGAAGGCTCGACGGCACGGTACGCCTCGAGCGCCTCACGCTGTGCGTCGGTGAGGTTGTCGGGCACCGCCACCTGCACCTCCGCGAGGAGGTCCCCGGTGCCCTTGGACGTCGCGATGCCGCGACCCTTCACGCGCAGGATCCGGCCCGACGGTGTGCCGGGCGCGACGCGCAGCTTCACCGGCGTGCCCTCGAGCGTCGGCACCTCGATCGTCGCGCCGAACGTCGCCTCCGTGAACGTGACCGGCACCGTCAGGCGCAGGTTGCGGCCGTCGCGCGAGAAGACCCGATCCGGGCGCACGGTGACCTCGACGACGATGTCGCCGTTGCTGCCGCCGTTCGGAGAGGGGCGGCCACGGCCGCGCAGCCGGATCTTCTGGCCGTCCGCGACGCCCGCCGGCACCTTCACCTTGAACGGCTTGCCGTCTTCGCCGCGCAGCGAGATCGTCTCGCCCTTCGCCGCCGTGAGGAAGTCGATCGTCGTGCGCGCGCGCACGTCGCTCCCCTTCTGCGGGCCGCCGAAGCCAGCGCGACGGGAGCCCGTCGACTGATTGAACATCGAGAAGATGTCGTCGAAGTCCGGGGATCCGCCGCCGCCTCGCGAGAAGCGACTGAAGACGTCCTCGAAACCGCCAGCGCCAGCGCCGCCCGCGGTGAAGCGCGCACCGGATCCCATGGCGCGAAGCTCGTCGTACTCCTTGCGCTGCTCGGGATCCGACAGCACCGAGTACGCCTCGCTGATCTCCTTGAACTTCGTCTCGGCTGCCGTATCCCCCGGATTCGAGTCCGGGTGATACGAGCGGGCGAGTTTGCGATAGGCCTTCTTCAGCTCGGCGTCTTCCGCGTCCTTGGAGACGCCGAGCACCTTGTAGAAATCCTTGTCGAACCAGTCCTGACTGGCCATCTCACGCCCTCTTCTGCATCAGTCGGCCGGAACCGCGACGACCACCTTGGCGGGGCGCAGTTCGACGTCGCCGAGGCGGTAACCGACCTCGACGACTTCGAGGATCGTCGCCTTCTCGGTCCCAGGCGTCGGGGCCTGGAAGACGGCCTCGTGCTGCTGCGGGTCGAACTCCTCGCCGACCTCGCCGTATGCGACGAGCCCCGAGTCGACGGCGACGCCGCGCATCTTGTCGGCGACGAGCGCGAAGGCGGATCCGGCTTCGAGGTCACCGTGCTGCTCGGCGCGTGCAAGGTCGTCGAGCACGGGGAGCATGCGCTTGGCCACCTCGCCCCTGGCACGATCGGCCTCGAGCTGACGCTGATCCTCGGTGCGCCGACGGTAGTTCGCGTACTCGGCCTGGATGCGCTTGAGGTCGTGCAGCAGCTGCGTCTCGTAGTCGCTCTTCTCCTGCTCGACCGCGTCATCGGTCTGCTCGGCGTCGAGGATCTCCTCGACCGTCAGCTCGTCGCCATCCTCTCCAGCGGAGGCGCCATCGGCGGGGGCAGCTTCTGCCCCCGCCTCGGCGTCCCGCTGGACCTGGTCTTCGCCCTCACCGGGCTCGATCGGGTCCGTGTCCGTCATTACTTCTTCTCGTCCTCGTCGTCTTCATCCACGACCTCCGCGTCCACGACGTCCTCGTCATCCGACGTGGACTCGTCCGAGGAGCCATCCTGCGGCTCCTCCTGCTGCGCCTGCGCGTAGATCGCCTCACCCAGCTTGGTCTGCGACTCGTTCAGCTTGTCGACGGCCGACTTGATCGCCTCGTCGTCATCGCCCGCGAGCGCGGACTTCAGCGCGTCGACGTCGGCCTTCACGCTCTCCTTAACGTCGACCGGGAGCTTCTCGTCGTTCTCCTCGAGGAGCTTCTCGACGGAGTACGCGAGCGTCTCGGCCTGGTTGCGCGTGTCGGCCGCCTCGCGGCGCTTCTTGTCCTCTTCCGCGTGCTCCTCGGCGTCGCGCACCATGCGGTCGATGTCGTCCTTGTCGAGCGAGGATCCGCCCGTGATCGTCATCGACTGCTCCTTGCCCGTGCCCTTGTCGGTCGCCGACACGTGCACAATGCCGTTCGCGTCGATGTCGAACGTGACCTCGACCTGCGGCATGCCGCGCGGCGCGGGAGCGATGCCGGTGAGTTCGAACGTACCGAGCGGCTTGTTGTCGCTCGTGAACTCGCGCTCGCCCTGGAACACCTGGATCGCGACGGACGGCTGGTTGTCCTCGGCCGTCGTGAAGGTCTCGCTGCGCTTGGTCGGGATGGCGGTGTTGCGCTCGATGAGCTTCGTCATCACGCCGCCCTTGGTCTCGATGCCGAGCGACAGCGGGGTCACGTCGATGAGCAGAACGTCCTTGCGCTCGCCCTTCAGCACGCCCGCCTGCAGGGCGGCGCCGACGGCCACGACCTCGTCGGGGTTGACGCCCTTGTTCGGGTCCTTGCCGGTCTCCTTCTTCACGAGCTCGCTGATCGCGGGCATGCGCGTGGATCCACCGACGAGCACGACGTGCGCGATGTCGCTGAGCTTCACGCCCGCCTCGCGGATGACGTCCTCGAACGGCTTCTTCGTGCGCTCCACGAGGTCCTTGGTCAGGTCCTCGAACTTCGCGCGCGAGAGCTGCTCCTGCAGCGAGGCCGGGCCCTCGGCGGTGAGCGAGAGGTACGGCAGGCTCACGGTCGTGGTCGCCGAGCTCGAGAGCTCGCGCTTGGCCTGCTCCGCGGCCTCCTTGAGGCGCTGTAGCGCGATCTTGTCACCCGAGACGTCGACGCCGGTGGTGTCCTTGAACTGCTTCATGAGGTATTCGACGACGCGGTCGTCCCAGTCGTCGCCGCCGAGGCGGTTGTCACCGGCGGTCGCCCGCACCTGGATCGTCGAGAAGTCGTCATCCTTGCCCACTTCGAGCAGCGAGACGTCGAACGTGCCGCCACCGAGGTCGAAGACGAGGATCAGCTCGTCCTCCTGGCCGCGGTCGAGACCGTAGGCGAGGGCCGCGGCGGTGGGCTCGTTGACGATGCGAAGGACGTTCAGACCCGCGATCTCGCCGGCCTCCTTCGTGGCCTGACGCTCGGCGTCGTTGAAGTAGGCCGGAACCGTGACGACCGCATCGGTGACGGTATCGCCCAGGTACTCTTCGGCGTCGCGCTTCAGCTTCTGCAGGATGCGCGCCGAAATCTCCTGCGGGGTGTACTTCTTGCCGCCGGTCTCGAAGCTCCAGTCGGTGCCCATGTGGCGCTTGACCGAGGCGATCGTGTTGTCGACGTTGGTGACGGCCTGGCGCTTCGCGGTCTCGCCGACGAGCACCTCCCCGTCCTTCGTGAACGCGACGACCGACGGGGTCGTGCGCATTCCCTCGGCGTTGGCGATGACCTTCGGCTCGCCGCCCTCGAGGACGGACACGACCGAGTTGGTCGTTCCGAGGTCGATTCCCACAGCACGTGACATATGTTGCTCCGTTTCGTCGAGAAGAGTTCGCGAGAGTTGAGTCGCGATGACTCAAGTGTAAATCGCGGATCCGGATCCGTCAAGAAACTTGATGTGGGCCGGCTCAACTTTGGAGCGGCACCCCACCCGCGGAGATAAGCCGCAGCCGCGGATCCGATCGGCAGGATCCTCCGCTGTTGCGGCTTATCTCCGCGCGAGCGGACCGGTCAGTGCCCAGCTCGGCTCACGCTCAGCGCCTCGGGCGCAGGCGCGGCATGACGAACGACAGCGCCAGCACCACGAGGCCGCCGGTGAGCGAGACGGTCAGCCCGACGCGGATCGACGCCGCATCGGCGATCACCCCGACGAGCGGTGGCCCGCCGAGAAAGGCGAGGCGCATGAGCCACGTGACGACCGTCAGGCCCACGCCGGCCCGCAGACCGGGCACGCGGTCGGCCTCCTGCATGGCGAGCGGGATCGTCGGCGCGCAGCCGAAGCCGGCCATCGCGAGTCCGATGCAGACGCCCCACACGGTCGGGACGGCGATCGCGAGGCCGATGCCGCTCGCGATCAGCACGCCGGCGACGGTCACGACGACGCGCGCGCCGAAACGGTCAACGAACCGGTCGCTGACCATCCGACCGATGAACTGCGCCGAGACGAGTCCAATGAAGCCGGCCGCGGCGAGCGCGGCTGGTGCGCCGACCTCGTCGCTGAGGTAGAGGGAGGCCCAGGAGAACGCCACCTCCTCGACGAGGCCGCCGCCGATCGCGATCAGCAGCAACGCGATCATGACGAACACGACCTTCGGGGTGACGCCGCCGGCGGCCTTCGCGATCCGGATCTCGCCGGTCGGGCCGGCCTCGGACTCGGGGCCTGGCAGCGCCCAACGCAGTGCGAAGAAGGCCACCCCGACGAAAACGGCAGATGTGATCAGGATGTGGAAGCGGACGGGGATGCCAAGGGCGATGGCGCCCGCCGCGACCGCGCCGCCGGTGACCGCACCAGCGGACCAGAGCGCGTGCATCGAGTTGATGATGGACCGGCCGCGCCGCTGCTGCACCCGGAGCGCGTGCGCGTTCTGCGCCACATCCGTGATCGCGTCCATCGTCCCGGCGGCGAAGAACGAGACGGCCAACAGCACGATGCTCGGCGACCACGCCGCGGCCAGGAGGCCGATCGCGAGCCCCGCCGTCGTGACCGCGGCCACACGAGCGGATCCGAATCGACGGATGAGCACGGCCGCGGCCATTCCGGCGACCATCGCACCGACG
>JAJYSF010000027.1 GCA_021793715.1 Actinomycetes bacterium | reverse complement strand
CCCGCGATCGACACAGCGGCCCGCCGAGGCGACCACGCCTCCCGCACCGCCAACCACACGATCGCGACCGTGACGAACGCGGCGCCGAGCACGTACGGCAGCCAGGCCGGGGGATCCGGCGTGCTGAGGAGGATGGCGAGCGTAACGGACCCCGTCACCGGCAGCAGCGCCCAGGCAGGCGGCGTGACCCGCAGCGCAAGGCTGCCCGCGACGACCGAGGTCACGAGGAGCGTCGTGAACGGCACGAGCAGATGTCCGTCGGCCGGCGAGACCGGAATCACCGTCGTCAGGAACGACTTCCACATCGTCACGGAGCCGACCGCGAGCTCGCGCAGGGTCGTCAGCGTCGGCACGATGCCGCCGATCGTGGTCGCTGGCAGGCCGAATGCGCCGCCAGCGAGGAGGTAGCCGGCAACGGTTGCGCCCGCGAGCGTGAGCACCCCCCACCGCCAGACCGCTCCCGCCGCGGCGATCGCGAGCCCGAGCACGAGACCGCCGTAGGCGCCGACGAAGAGGTGCGGGCCGTCGAACAGCGGCCAGAACACCAGAATCGTGACGGACAGCATCGCGACGAGCGCCGCCAGGTCCAGCACCCAACGGCGCGCGGACGGCGCGGAACGGGTCTCGCTCATCCGAGCACCCTCCGCATCACGCGCGGCAGCTGGTCGAGGCGGCCGACCGAGACGACGTCGGCGTCGCCGATGCGGCGAATCGTCGGATCCGCATCCTCGTCGGCGACGCACACGAGCGCTCGCGCGCCCGACGGGATCCGCGAGACCGCGGCGCGCACGTCCCTCGTCGACGCACCGCGTCCCGTGACGAGCGTCACGAAGCTCGCCGAGGGCGCCTCGGATCCGATGACCGCGCCGAGCTCGTCGATGCCGTCGCGGATCCGCGCGTGTTCGATTCGCGAGAACGAGTCGAGCATGCGCCGCTCGTCGTCGCCGCGCAGCACCGCGAGCTGGGTGCGCAGTTCGACGTCGAAGGAGTCGCGGACGCCGCGGCGCGCCACCGACGCCGCGATCGAGACCGCGAGTTCGAACTCGGCGTCGGAGCGGTACTCGTCGCGCGACCGGGAGAGGCCGATCACGAAGTGCGACCGCCGGGTCTCTTCATAGGTACGGACCATCATGGTTCCGGTGCGAGCGGTCGAGCGCCAGTGCACGTGACGCAGGTCGTCGCCCGGCTGGTATTCGGAGAGAGCGTGGAACGCGATGTCGTCGCGCGCGAGGTCGCGCGTGGGCAGGCCCTCGAGGTCGCGCACGAAACCGAGCGACTCGCCGCCGAACCAGGCGGTCCGCGGGTGGACGAACAGTTCGACGGGGTCGGCGCGGCGTTCGACGCGCTCGAACAGGCCGAGGGGATCCCCGCGGAGCACGCTCACGGGGCCGACCGGCAGCACGCCGCGGCGTCGCGTGGGCATCTCGAACGTCTCGGCGACGTTCTCACCGGATGCGAGACGCCGCACGGAGAACACGCCGCGGTCGCGCCCGATGGGCAGGACGATGCGCGCCGCAGCGAGTGCCGTCGCCGTGGTGTTGGCGATCGCGACCTCGCCGCGGGCGGTGTCGCCGACGATGACGCCGTCGCGCGCCAGCACGAGGTCGATGTCGTGCGCCGTGCGACCGAGCAGGAACAGCGCGCAGGCGACGATCACCACGGTCAGCGCGATCGCGCCGGTCGTCAGCTCGCGCCAGCCGAACATCGGGCCGAGGGTCCACAGGAGGATGGCGCCGGTGATGGCGGCCCACCCGATCGGCCGGATGACGGTCGCCACGGCCTGCACGGCGCGCCAGGCGCGCCCGAGCAGGTAGCCGAGCACCTCGCGCCCCGTGACGCGCTCGGGCGCCGGGGCGGGCTCGGCCGACGGCGGCGCCCACTGGGGGGCGTCGCGCGCGGGCTCCGGAACGGCCGACGTCATGGTCACGCCGTGTTCTGCTGCGCCCGGGACTGCGGGGCGGGAATCTCGCTCAGAACGCGCTGGACGACGGTGCTCTGGACGACACCGGCGAACTCCGCTTCCGGATCCATGACGAGGCGGTGCGCCCACGTCGGCTGCGCCAGCACCTTGATGTCGTCGGGGATGACGTAGTGACGGCCCTGTGCCGCCGCCCAGACCTTTGCGAGCCGGATCATCGCGAGGGCACCGCGCACGGAGACGCCGAGACGCGTGTCCTGGTCGGTCCGCGTGGCCTCCGCGAGCTCGGCCACGTACCGCAGCACCGCGCCGTCGACGTGCACGGACGCGCCGAGGTCGGACATGTCGGCCATGGCCTCGGTCGTGATGAGCGACGACAGCCGGCTCGACGGGTTGCGCTCGGCGGATCCGGCGAGGATCTGCTCGGTCACCTCGACGGTCGGGTAGCCGATCGACGCCTTGACGAGGAACCGGTCGAGCTGTGCCTCCGGCAGACGGTAGGTGCCCGCGGTCTCGATGGGGTTCTGCGTGGCGATGACCAGGAACGGGCGCCCGACCTCGTGGGTGACACCGTCGACGGTGACACGCGCCTCCTCCATCACCTCGAGCAGGGCGGACTGCGTCTTCGGCGACGCGCGGTTGATCTCATCCGCCAGCAGAATCGACGTGAAGACCGGTCCCTTGTGGAACGCGAACGAGTGGTTCTGCTGGTCGTAGATCGTCACGCCCGTGACGTCGCTCGGCAGCAGGTCGGGCGTGAACTGGATGCGGCTCGACGTGCCTTGGATCGTCGCGGCGATCGACTTCGCGAGGCTGGTCTTGCCGGTGCCGGGTGCGTCCTCCAGCAGCACGTGCCCCTCCGCGAGCATGGCGGCCAGCACGAGGCTCACGACGTCACGCTTGCCCATCAGCGCGCGGTCGACGTTGTCAACCAGGCGGTTGAAGGTCCCCTGGAACCAGCCGGCCTGCTGCGGGTTCATGGTCATGTGTGTCTCTCGCTTTCGATGGCGGATCCTGCTCCGCGGTCAGTTCGTGTTGTCTGTCGTCTCACGCTCGACGGTCACCGAGTTGGACGCGCGCATGCCCTGCGGAACCTGTGGGAAGTCGTCGTCGATGCGCACGCGGTACTCACCGGGCTCGACGCGATTCGAGAAGCATTCGACCTCGGTCTGGCCGCGGCCAGACGGATTCGCATAGCCGAACCAACTGTTCCGGTATCGCGCGCGCTCCCACTTGTCGTCTTCCTCGTTCCACTTCTCGCACACAAAGGTGTACCCGCCGTAGTGGTCGTTCGGCGGCGCGAGATTCTGCCAGGCGAGGGTGAAGGTGCTGCCGCGGTCCGATGTCGGATCGGAGTCCTCGTGCGTCAGCGTGAACGACGGTCTCGGCACGCCGATCTCTGTCGACGCCGAGCTGCTCTGGCCCTCGGTGTCCCAGACCGTCGCCTTGACGCGGGCGTTCGTTCCCGGCGGGAAGAGCCGGTCGAACCGCTCGGACATCCCGGGCGAGGGCTCGCCGGACCCGCCCTTCTTCCACTCGCGCGTGACCTTCTCGCCATTGGCGTCGGTGACCTCGAGGAGGATGCGGCGAATGTTGCGGCCGTTGTACGAGGTCGTCACGTCGACCGCGACGTTCTTCGCGTGCGTCGTACCGGGAGCGCGGAAGATCTGCGGTTCGAACGGCTGCCCGTACGGGCGCACGGTGTCCGCGGTGCCCGGCTCGCCCGTCCGCGTGCCCTCGCCGTCGACCGACGTGACGGCGCGGATCGAGACGGTCGTGTCCTCACCGTTCGTGGCCGGGAGCGTCGCCTTCGCCTTGCCGTCGCCGACCGAGAAACCGTTCGGGAGGCCTCGCCAGTCTCCGCCGTTGACCCGGTACTGGTACCGCACCTGGTCCTGACGCACGCCGTTCGGGTCCGCCTGCTTCCACCGCGCCTCTACCGCGTTGTCGAGTGGCTTCGCGGCGACACCGGTCACCGGTCCCGGAGGTGAGTAGGAGCGGATCGGCGAGCTCTTCTCGCTGAACCCGCCGCGCCCCTCGCGGTTGGTCGCCGCGACAGAGAATCGATAGTCGGAGGCAGAGTTCGGCAGCACGATCGTGTGCTTGGGACCGTCGTTCGGGACCTCGACGCGGCGGACCACGTCGCCGCCCTGGTGCACGCGGATCGTCCACTGCGAGATCCCGTCGCCGCCGTTGCTCTTGCCCGTCTTCCACGTCAGGCGGAACTCGTTCTCGCCATAGGGCTGATCCGTCCGCTCGATCGCCGGTGGCTGCGGCGCATCCGGCACCGTCGCCGGCTTCTCGAACGCCGACCAGGGGCTCCACGCCCATTCCGCCGTGGCCCGCACGTCGGCACGGTTCGTCGCGGCGACCTGGAACCGGTAGCGCGTGCCGTTCGTGAGCCCCTCGAAGGTGCGGCGCGTCGCCGTGGACCCGTCGAACTCGTGCAACGTCACCTGAGTGCCGTCGTCGACGCGCACGAGGTACCCCGTGATTGCGGACCCCTCGTTCTCCGGGGTGTTCCACGCGATCCCGAGGCGCTGATTCCGCTCGCCCGGTTCGAGCGTGAAGGACGGCGCTCCGGGTGCCGTCGGCTTGACGTCGGGTCGCACGACCCGGCTGCGGTCCGACACCGGCGAAGACCCGACCTCGTTGATTGCCGTCACCTGGAACTGGTACTCGCGGTCGTTCACGAGGCCGCCGAGCTCGCAGACGGTCGCCTCGCAGGTCTTCGTGTAGCCGCTGCCGAGATAGTCCTCCACGAGGTACTCGGTGATCTCGGAGCCGTTGTTCGATGGAGCCGTCCAGGTGAGTGTCGCCGTGCGGTTGCCGACCTGGGTGGCATTCGGCGTGCCGGGCTGATCGGAGACACCGAGAACGGTCGCGGTGATCCGCCCCTGCACGTATCGGTCCGGATCCTCGGTGATGTCGCCGATCGTGTAGCGCGCCGTGACGTACCCGTGGAAGTCCTCGTCGGGCGTCAGCGTCACGCTGCCCTCCTCGACCTCGATCGACGCCTGCCCCGACTCGATCTCGGCGTCGACGATGCTGAGCGGGCCCTCGTCCTCGAACGGGTTCGTGTCGTTCTCGAGCACGGGCACGACCACCGGTTCGCCCTGGTGCACCTCGCCGAGCTCGTCGTCGTTCGCGGCGGGCAGCGGTCGGCTCGACGCCGCCACCGCGACGTGCACCTGTCCGACGACGGGGTCCGCCTCGCCGTCGTCGACCAGGACGTCGATCGTCGCGTCATCGCCGCGCGAGTCGGGACCTGCCTCGACCGTGAGCGACGCGCCCTCGAGCGTCGCCGTCATGCCGTTCGGCACCGCGCCCGGGTCGGCGAGCGAGAACGACAGGTCGTCCTCGTCGATGTCGAACGCGCGCTGTGCGAGGTCGAGCGTGACGGGGCCGTCCCCGGCGCCGATCGTCGTCGACGTGTTCGTGAACTCCGGCGACTCGTTCCGCGGCTCGGTGACGGTGATCGGGATCGTCAGCACGGAGCGACGCCCGGTCGGATCGTCGGGGCCGTCGCCGTCTGTGACCTCGAAGGTGATGTCGTCCGTGCCCTCGTAACGGTAGACCGACCGGTACTGCAGCGTCTGCGGATCCATCACGAGCGAGTCGCCGTTGCCGTGCTTGACCGAGACACTGTCGGCAGACACGACGCGCGGCTCGCGGCCTTCGGCGACCTGGACGTAGTCGGCGAGAGGGATCTCGGCGATCGTGTCGCTCTGGACGACGATCTGCGCGCCCTCCTTGAGAACGGGGCGCAGGTCATCCTTCGCGGGCACGATGAGGAAGGCCGAGGCCTCGCCGCCGTCGACGTCTGTGACGGTGTATGGAATCGCCCGGCGGCGGTCCTCGATCGCGACGCGCACCGTGCCGGTGCCGTCATCCGCGAGCTTCTCGACGCCGGCGATGTCCAGTTCGAGCTCGTCGACGGTGCCGTCGGGATCCTCGTCGTTCTCGAACAGCGCGATATCGGCCGTGAAGTCGCTCGTCACATCATCGATGAGGACGCGATCGTCGCGCGCGATGGGCGCCTCGAGCGGCACGTCGTCTGCGACGGTGACCTGCACGACGCCCTGGGCGGCGTTGCCCTTCTCGTCCTCGATCGTGTACTGAAGCTGCCCGGATCCCTCGTCGTTCGGCGCCGTGACGATCACGCGGTCCTTCGACGTCACGGCCGTCAGGTCGCCGGCGAGCACCTCGACCGAGTCGGGCACGAGGCCGATCTGGTCACCTTCCGGGTCAGCGTCGTTCGCGAGGACGGGGACCGAGACGGTCCGTCCCGTGCGCATCGCGATCTCGTCACTCATCGCGTGCGGCGCCTGGTTGACCTCCGGCGGCGGAGCGATGCCCACCCGCACGGTGCCGATCGATTCGGCGCCGAACGTGTCGACGACGCGGTAGTCGAACGTGTCGACGCCCGATGCTCCACGATCGGCCTCATAGGTGAGATGGCCCGCACCGGTCTCGGTGACGCGGCCCTTCTGCGGCGCGGACGAGATGCCGACGAGATCGACCGAGTCGCCGTCCGGATCGATGCGTTCGAGCGGGATCTCGATGCGCGCCTGGGCGCCCGCGATCGCGCGACCGGTCACCGCCTCGGGAACGGGCGCGGAGTTGCTGTCCTCGTTCCATGGTGTGATGTTGATCGTCACGGAGGCGGCGTCGCGCTGCCCCTTGCTGTCGACGATGCTGTAGACCGCGGAGACCTGACCCTCGGCGTCCGGCGCCGCACGGAAGCGCACCTCGTCCTGGGACACGAAGAGGTCGCCCACGTCGTCGTCCGGGCGCTCGACGAACTCGGGCGCGACCGAGAACGTATCACCATTGGGGTGCGAGTCGTTCGCGGTGACGGGGACCGTGACGATGTCGCCCGCGCGGACCGTCGCGGTGTCATCGGCGGCGATCGGGGGGCGCACCTTGTCCGTCGCGGGGACCGGCACCACGACGATCTCGCCATCGGCGGCGCGATCGCCATTGTGGATCCGATACTTCACAACGACCTGCTCGCCGAGCATGGCGGTATCGGTCAACTGGACGGTCGACTGCCCGAGGACCGCGGCCGAGACTCCGGACCCGCCGGGTGCTTCGACGGACTGGACGACGAGCACGCCGGCCGCCGGATCGTGGTCGTTCTGCAGCACGTCGACGAGGACTTCGCCACCGCCGGGGAGGTAGGCGATGTCGCGCACGGCGACGGGATCGCCCGCCTTGCCGTCCTCACGCTCGAGCACGTCGACGCGCACGAGGCCAGCCGCCGACTGCGCACCGGCCGACGCGGTGTAGTCGAGGTAGTAGGTGCCCGGGGTCTCCCCCGTGATGGAGAACGTGCGCCCTTGCGCGTCGATCTGCGGCGAGACGCCGGCGGTCTCCGACACCTGCGAGAGCATGAGGTCTTCGCTCGCCGCGTTGACGTCGTTCAGCAGGGGCTCGACCGTCGCCGTCTCGCCCGCGTAGAACGCCACATGATCGGCGTTCGTCACGGGGCGGACCGTGCCGACAGGGCGCACGTCGAGGCTCAGCGTGCCGGTCGCCGAGGCCGTGCCGTCGGAGACGGTGACGTCGACCTCGAGCGGGCCCTGGTAAGGCGAGAGCGAGCGGTACGTGACGCGACCGTCAGCCGTGAAGTCGACTTCGTCGCCCTCGGCAGGAACGACGTTCGCGAGGTAGACGTTGTCGCCGTCGGGGTCGATCCAGTCGGGCAGCACGTTGTAGGTCACCGAACCGCCGGTTTCCACGGCGACTGTCGGGCGCAGGTCCTTCTGCTCGGGCGGCGCGTTCTCGTCGGCGTCGCGAACGCTGATCTCGACGCGCGCACTGTCGGTGCCACCGCGCCCGTCATCGACCGTGTACGCGAACGACGCCGTGGCGCCTGCGGAGTCCTCCGGCATCGTCAACTGCAACGCCTGCCCGTCCTGCACCACCTGCACGCGGCCGGATTCGGGCTGATCGTCGATCGTGATCGTGAGGACATCGCCGTCCTCGTCCGAGTCGTTGTCGAGCACGGGGAGCACGGAGGACCGGCCGGCGCGCGCGCCGTACTCGTCGTCCTCCGCGACGGGGGGCGTGTTCTCCGCCGTGCGCTCGGGCGGCTGGATCTCGGCTTCGTCGGTGTGGGTGACCTCGTCGGAGTCCTGGCCGTCGCCCTCGGGCGGCGTCAGATCATCCCAATTGTTGATGACCTGCATCGCGTCCGATGCGAGCCACGAAGTGCC
>JAJYSF010000026.1 GCA_021793715.1 Actinomycetes bacterium | reverse complement strand
GGCGGTCAGTATCCGCGACGTGGCGAATCACGCCGGCGTTTCCGTGGGGACGGTGTCGAACGTCCTGAACCGCCCGGACGCCGTCGCCGCCACGACCGTCGCGCGCGTGCGCCAGGCGATCGACGAGCTCGGATACGTACGCAACGACGCCGCCCGGCAGCTGCGCGCGGGCCGCAGCACGACCGTCGGCCTCGTCGTGCTCGACGCCGGCAACCCCTTCTTCACCGACGTCGCCCGCGGCGCCGAAGACGCGGCATCAGAACGCGGCCTGGCGGTCCTCCTCGGCAACAGTGACGAGCGGAAGCAGCGCGAAGACGCCTACCTCGCTCTGTTCGAAGAGCAGCGGGTCAGCGGGGTGCTCCTCTCCCCCACGTCCGAGACGCTCGCCTCCGCCGTACGACTACGCGAGCGGGGGATCCCCGTCGTCCTCGTCGACCGCACGGCCCCCGGATCCGATTTCTCGGCCGTCGCGGTCGACGACGTCCGCGGCGGCGACATCGCGGCGCGCCACCTGCTCGACCAGGGGCGGCGTCGGATCGCCTTCGTCGGCGGACACCCCGACGTGCTTCGCCAGGTCGATGACCGCCTCGCGGGGGCGTGTGGCGCTGTGAACGACGCCCGCGATGCCACGCTCGAGCACCTCGAGACCGACCAGCTCACGGTGCTCGCCGGGCGCGACGCCGGCGCCGCGATCGTCGCGAGGAGACCCGCAGACCGCCCCGACGCGATCTTCGCCGCGAACGACCTCATCGCCGTCGGCATCATGCAGGCGCTCGTAATGATGGGATCGCTGCGCATTCCGGACGACATCGCGCTCATCGGCTACGACGACATCGCGTTCGCGCAGTCAACCGTGGTGCCGCTCACCTCGATCCGCCAGCCCGCGCAGCTCATCGGCTCGCGCGCGCTCGACCTGCTCGCCGCCCTCATCGAGGATCCGACCCGCGCGCCCGAGACGATCGAGTTCGAACCGGAGCTGATCGTGCGCGCCTCCACTGGGGCGTAGCGGCGCCCTCCGCCCGAGGGGGAAGGGCGCCGCCGGGCGAGCGTCACGCCGGCGTGAGGGTGTTGTCCTTCACGGTGCCGTAGCGCTCGTTCTCGATCTCGTCGAGCGTCTTGCCCTGTGTGTTCGGCGCCCAGACGGTGCCCACGACCAGCGACACGGCGAGGATCGCGATGAGGATGCCGCCAAGCGTCGGGAGCCCGAGCGTCTCGAGCCACACCGGGAAGCCGTAGCTGAGCACGCCGACCATGATGCGGGCGGTGAAGAACAGCAGGCCCTGAGCCGACGCGCGGTACTGGGTGGCGAAGAGCTCGGCGGTCCATAGGCCGTAGAACGCCTGCGCGCCGATGCCGGCAGCGAATCCCCAGAGGATCGCGAAGCCGAAGAGGGTCGGCGTGCCATTCGGCATGTAGACGAGCACGACCCAGCCGGCGATGCCGAGCGCGGCGCCGACGAAGTACAGCAGGCGGCGCGACATGCGGTCGCCGAGCGCCATGAAGACGAAGGTGCCGACCACCGTCATGCCCCACAGGAACGACTGCAGGAAGTACTGCTGTGCGGGGTCCGTGAGACCCGAGGCGCGGTAGACGTCGGGCATGAACATGCCTGCCTGGCCGGCGACGGTGTTCCAGAACGAGTACACGCCGATGAGGAAGAGGATCGCGAGCAGGTTCTGCTTGCGGGTGAGCAGGGCCTTGAACCCGCGACCGGCGGCCGCCTTCGCGCCCTGCTGCGTGCGGATCGCCTGCGTGTCCTTCCAGTTCTTCGACTCCTCGAGGCCGCGGCGCACCCACCAGGTAATGAACGCGACGACGAACAGGTGCAGGAAGATCAGGCGCGACCCCATGAGGCCCGCCGGGGCGAGGATCGCGGCGAGGAGGAACCCGATCGCCGGGCCGACCGACCAGGCGAGCTGCGCCGTGCCGACGTGCGCGGCCCGGCGGTCGCTCGGCGCCTCTTCGGCGATGTACGTCCACGAGGCAGGCACGCCCGCGCCGACCGCGATACCCGTGACGATGAAGGCGCCGAGGAGCATCCACTGGTCCATCGCGAATGCCGCGATGAGCACGCCGACCATGTAGAGGATCAGGTCATAGGTGTAGATGAACTTGCGGCCGTAGCGGTCGCAGAGCGGGCCGCCGATGATCGCACCGATCGCCGCGCCGAAGGCGTTCGCGCTCAGCGCTGCAAGCAGGCCCTGGAATGCGCTGTCGAATCCGAACTCCTGCATCCAGAACACCATCGACGTCGCGATCGCGATGATCGAACCCGATTCGATGTAATTGGACATGGCGACGGCGATCGTCGCCTTCCAGCCCGTGGTCTTCTTCGCGCCGATGCGTACCATGTGTGTCCGAAATCTTTCCGTCGTGAAGGGGTAGTCCGCGTGCTCGCCATGAGATCAATGAAACGATTCACGCACCGTTGCGAGACTATACACGACCGCACCCGACGGATGCCCGGACGGTCGCGTTACACGATCCCCTCGGGGTTCGGATCCACGCCCTCGACGTCCTCGGAGCGGTAAGCGGCCTCGACGACCGCCATCGTCCGCAGCACGTCGTCGACCGACGTGGGCAGCTCGGGGATCTCCCCCGCGACGAACCGCTGCAGCACGCCCATCGAGTCGATGAAGGCGTCCGGGAACCAGGATCCGGTGAACGGAATCGGCGTCCACTCGCGGTCGCCGTGCCGCGCGATCTCGAGCGCATCGGGAACACCTTCGGGGTAGTCCATGAGCAGCCCCATGCGCGCACGGATCGCGCCCCGCGTCCCTTCCCAGCGGATGAAGCTCTCCTGATGCCGCGGTCCGAAGTCGTGGTCGTGATTCGTGCCGATCACGACGCGCAGCGGCCGATCGCGGTAGCGCATGATGACGCTGGACCGCGTCGTCGCGACGTCCGGCTTCTCCGGGTGCCGAACGGTCGTCGCGCTCACGCCGTCCGGATCTCCGAAGAACGAGCGGGCGAGATCCATATAGTGCACCGAGTGCATCGTGAACTCAAGCCGTTCCTGCCCGAACACCTGCGGGAACATGTGCCACGGCGTCTCCACGGTCACCCGCAGGTCGAAATCGTACACCTCGCCGATCTCGCCCGCCGCGATCAGCCGTCGCGCCTCGGCGACGTACGGCGCGAACCGCAACTGTGTGTTGACCGCTGCGACGAGGTCGCGCCGGCGGCATGCGTCACGCAGCGCGATCCCCTGCTCGAGGCTGTGGCCGAGCGGCTTCTGGATCAGCACGGCGGACCCGCGCGGCAGCGCCTCGAGCGCGTCGGGCACGTGCTCGGGCATGAGCGCGAGGTCGTACACCGCGTCCGAGGGCGCGTGCGTCACGGCGTCGCGCACCGAGGCGAACACGTTCTCGATCCCGTACTCGGCGGCGAGCGCCTCGGCCTTCTCCGTCGCGATGTCGACGATCCCCCACACCGGGAAGCCCGCCTTGCGGTAGGCCGGCAGGTGCGCATCGCGCACGATGCCGCCCGCCCCGACGATCACGATCGGGCGCGGATCCGTGGGCCGACCGCCGTCGTAGGCGGCCGGCATCGTGCGCTCCGGCCTCATCATCCCTTCACCGCTCCGACCGTCTGGCCCTTGATCAGGAACCGCTGCGCTCCGAGGAACATCGCCAGCAACGGCAGCATCGAGACCACTGTCGCGAGCGCCAACTGCGGCAGGTAGAGCTTCACGTCGAGGCCCGCGGCAACCGTCGCGTTGAACATCGGGCTCGCGCCGATCAGTTCCTGGATCCCGATCGAGATCAGCTTGTTCTGCTGGTTCGAGGTCAGCAGGGCGAGCGGCAGGAAGAAGTTGATCCAGTTCGCGACGAACGAGAAGAACGCCACGAGCGCGATCGCCTGCTTCGCGAGCGGCACACCGATCTGGAAGAACGTCGCCACCTCGCCGAGGCCGTCGATGCGCGCCGCCTCGACGAGCTCGTGCGGCATGGTCG
Organism: Actinomycetes bacterium; assembly: GCA_021793715.1. The sequence continues at coordinate 4,459 of JAJYSF010000026.1, read as the reverse complement.
TCATGAAGTGGATGTACGCCAGGTACACACCGAACGGATAGAAGCCCATGATGACCGCGACCGGCCACAGCTGGCCGATCGCACCGATGGCGTTGACCTCGAGGAAGATCGGGATCACGAGCACCGTGTTCGGCATCACCATCGCAAGCAGCGTGATGAACAGGAACGCCTTGCGGAAGCGGAACCGCAGCCGCGCGAACGCGTAGCCGGCCGGGATCGCGGCGACGACCGCGAGCACCGTGCCACCCACGCCAACGGCGATCGAGTTCATCAGCCAGCGTTGGAACACCCCGCCGCCGCCCGGACCGAACTTCGACAGCTCGTTCCAGCTGTAGAGGAGGTTGTCGATGGACATCCCGCCGAGCCCGAACAGGCCCGCCTCACCCGAGTTGAGCCCCTCCTCGCTGCGGAAGATGAGCGAGATGAACCCAAGGATCGGGAGCAGGAAGAAGGCCGCAACCACGAGCATTGTGACGATGCGTCCGACGCGGCCGGCCGTCGCGGAGGCCGATCCCTTGTAGGCGGGGGCGCTCATGCGGTCTCCTTCTCGTCACCGAACATGCCGCTCTTGCGCACGATGACCCATCCGATGGCGAGGGTGATCGCGAGCAGCACGATCGACATCGCAGCGGCAGCGGGGAAGTCGCGGTTGGTGAACGCGAACGCGTATCCGAGCTGCGTCGGCGCCCACTCCGGGGAGACGGCGCCCGACGAGATCTGCCGCAGAAGGTACGGCTCGAGGAACAGCTGGAAACCGTACGCGACGTTCATGAGCGCGGCGTATCCGATCCACGGGCGGATGATCGGCAGCTTGACGTTCCACGCGAGCTGCCACGCGTTCGCGCCGTCGAGCCTGGCCGCCTCCAGCACCTCCTCGGAGATGCCGTTGAGCCCTCCGTTGACCACGATGATCCAGGTGCCGACGCCCTGGAAGAAGAGCATCGCGGTGAGGATCCCCGGCATGTTGCCCGCCGTGATCACCTCTTTAAATGAGTTCGCCCCCATGCCCTGCCAGAGGAACGCGATCGGCGAGCGCTGCGGGTCGATCAGGTACACCCACAGCACGAAGTTGGCGATGCCGCCGAGCGCGCCGGGGATGTAGTAGATGAACCGCATCGCCCCGCCGAAGCGGCCGGGGCTCGCGTGCAGGAGCAGCGCGAGCCCCACGATGCCGAGCACCATGATCGGCAGCCAGATGATCATCACCACGAAGATGTTCTGGAACGTGTTCCAGAACCGGTGATCGGTGAACACCGTCACGAACGACTGCAGGCCGCCGAAGCCGCCCGTCGGGTCGACGGGCGTCGGCGCCTTCTGCAACGCGGTGACGAAGGCATAGCCGATCGGGATCGCGGCGCCGACGAGGAAGAGCAGCGTGTACGGCACGAGCAGCGTCCAGGCGCCGAGAGCTTCGGCGCGCCGGGTGCGCATCGGGCCGAACGGGGCGCGACTCTTCCCCGTCAGCACGGTCGTGGTGTGCGACATATCCGCCTTACTGCGTGATGGTGTAGCCGACAGACTCGGCCTGGTTGGTCAGCTCCTCACCGAAGGCGGCGATCGCATCCTCGATGCTGCCGCCGTCGATCAGCGTCGGGGGCACGGTCTGGGTCCACACGGATCCGGTGTCGTACATCATGTAGTCGTACGGCGCGACGTACCCCAGCGATTCCTTGAAGGCCGTCTGGCTTCCCTCGATGTCGGCGAAGTAGTCGTCTGTGGCGACCTGTTCGAGCCACGCATCCTGGACGGGACCGTAGCCCGGCAGACCGGTCGACAGCTCGACCTGCCACGCTGGATCCGTCGCGACGAACTCGAGGAACGTGATCGCGTTCTCGAGCTGCTCGCCCGTGATGTGCGACGACAGGCCCCAGAGACCGCCGCCCTCGTTGCCGGTGGTCGGCTCCGAGTCACCCTCCCAGGCGAGCGGCGTCGTCGCGCTGATACGCCCGGCCTCGACGCCCCACGTGTCGCGGTAGAGGTAGTTGCCCCACCAGGCGGCGCCCGGGCTCATGACCATGTTCTGGCCGGCCTCGGCGGCGTCACCGTCGAAGATGCCCTGGTTCGACAGCGCGTCCGCCTCCTGCATCTGGCTCAGCAGGTCGACCATTTTGCCGCAGCCCTCGGCCGAGAGGTCGATGCGCGCCTCGGTCTCGCTGACGCGCTCGTTGGTCGGGCAGTTCGCCGCCTGCAGGTAGCGGTTGACGGCGTAGGCGTCGCCGAGCATTCCCGAGATCTTGCCGGGGTGCTCCTCCGCGATCGTCACCGCGAGATCGGCGTAGCCCTCCCACGTCGTGGGCACCTCGTAGCCGTTCTCCTCGAAGAAGACCTGGTCGTACCAGAGCACATCCGGGGCCGCGTCATTGCGCAGGCACCGGATCTTGCCGTCGATTTCACAGAACGATAGGACGGCCTCGTCGTACCCCTCGATGACGTCGGGCATCAGGTCAGTGAGGTCGGCCGCATAGTTGCTGGTCGAGCTCGTCGCCCACGCGATGTCGTCGTTCGTGGGGAAGAAGATCGCGTCGGGCCACCCCTCGCCGGCAGTGTCGAAGTTGGCGAACGCCTGGCGCACGGTCTGTCCGCCGACGGTGCCGTCGATCTGGGTGATCTCGATCTCGATGTCCGGGTGAGCTTCTGTGAAGGCCTCAGCCGCGGGCACGCGGGGCGGGTCCACCCACACGGTGATCGGTCCACCCGAGTCGGTCTGCTCGGGCGGGTCTCCGCCCTGAGATCCTCCTCCAGCGCACCCTGCGAGTGCGAGGGCGGCGACGAGCGTCATCCCACCCGCCACCATGAGCTTCTTCGTCATTTGACTCTCCTTTGAGTACGGGTGCCGCGTTCAGGGTCGCGGCGGCCGCGATGCCAGCCTGCGAAACGCTAGCGAAGGCGTTGCGCGTGCGTCAATCGATTTTCACCAAATACATCGGATGTTTATCGAATCGAAGTCTAACCGGCGTCACAGCCGGGATGCGTCGATTCGGTAGAAGTCGGTAGCGGTCCCACCCAGCACGCGGTCACGTTCCCCCTGATCAAGCCTATCGAAGAGGGGCGTCAGCGTGCGCCACACGCGCGCGTACCCTCCTGCCACCACGGAAATCGGCCAATCTCCCCCATACATCAGACGTTCAGGGCCGAAGAGGTCCAGCGCGCGGTCGAAGAACGGCTCGATCATGTCGCTCGTTCCTGAGGCCGGGTCGCCGACAGCCGGGTAGAGGCCACTGACCTTGCCGAACACGTTCGGGTTCTCCGCCGCGGCCGCGATGAGGTCCCACCACGGGTCGCGGTCAGGCGCACCGATCGGCGGCTTCGACAGATGGTCGATCACGATGCGCAGCTCCGGATGGCGCTCGGAGAGGATCGGAACCAGCGCGAGGTGGCGCGGAAGCACGGAGACCAGATCGAACGTCAAGCCCTCGCGTTCGAGGACCGACAGCCCCTCGTCGACCTCCGGACGCAACAGCCAGTCCGGGTCGGGCATGTTGTGGATCAGGTTCCGCACACCGACCATGAGCGGGTTGTCGCGCCACGTCTCGACCATGCGCGCCGTCTCCTCAGGGCGCTCGAGCGGCGTGAACGCCACGATCGCGGCCACCTCCTCGTGCCGCGCCGCGGACTCGAGCATCAGCTCGGTGTCCTGGACGTGATCCGCCGACTGCACCTGGACGACGCGGTCGACTCCCGCGGCGCGCAGCTCCGGGAGCAGCTCTTCGAGCGTGAACGCCCTGTTGATCGAGTCGGGCTCACCCGCGAGCCACCCGTAGTCGCCACGAGCGGGGTCCCACACGTGCTGGTGTGCATCGATGATCGGGGTTGTCATGGAAGCTTCTCCATTCAGTCGTCGCTGCCGCGCTTGTTGACGAGATAGACGTGCGTGAGCACGAGCACCGTGTCGCCGTCCTGGTTCACGACGCTGACGAGTTCGTCGACGTAACCGAAATCCTCGGGGCGCTTCTTATGATCCCGCTTCTCGGTGATCTCGGCCGTCACCGTGATCGTGTCGTCGATGAAGACCGGGGCAATGAAGCGCACGCGGTCGTACCCGTAGCTCATCGACTGCGGGTTGATGTCGCCGGCGGTCTGCCCGACGGCGACCGACATGATGAGGGTGCCGTGCGCGATCCGCTTCTTGAACGGCTGCGTCGCGGCCCATTCCTTATCCATGTGGTGCGGGAAGAAGTCACCCGTCTGGCCTGCGTGGGTGACGATGTCAGCTTCGGTGATCGTGCGCCCCGTTGTGACGCGTCGCTCGCCGACCTCGTAGTCCTCGAAGAAGCGGTCCATCGTGCGCATGTCAGTCCTCCACCAACAGTTCTTCGGCGCCCTCGCGCAGGAGGCGAAACAACTCGCCATCGCTGATCTCGCGACGAAGCGCCTGATTCGTCCAGACGGATGCCCGGTTCTGGAATGCCGGCCATCCGGCGAAGCGCGGGCGGATGCTCGCACCTTCGAGCGTCTGCCG
>JAJYSF010000025.1 GCA_021793715.1 Actinomycetes bacterium | reverse complement strand
CGCGGCGGCAGCCCAGAGCGCGGCGAGGGTGTCCCCCGGCCGCGCGAAGAAGTACCCGGCGGCCTCCTGCACCTGCTCGTCGGTGACGGCGATGAGAACGGTGCCGGCCAGCAGCGCGAGCACGATCGAGAGCACCGCGATGGCGCCGTTGCCGGCGGTGATCTGCTGGAACGCGCGGTGCCAGCGCGACGGCTCGGTATCGCGCCGCTCGATGTCGACGACGCTCATGAGGTTGCTCCCTCGGCACCGGCTTCCATGCCGGCCATCATCAGACCGATCTCTTCTCGGGACGTGTCGCCGGGCACGATGCCGACCACCTTTCCGCGGTACATGACCATGATCCGGTCGGCCAGGGCCGCCGCTTCGTCGAGCTCTGTCGAGATGACGACCACTGGGATCCCGGCGTCGCGCGTGGCGACGATGCGCGTGTGGATGAACTCGATGGATCCGACGTCGACACCGCGGGTCGGCTGCGCTGCGATGAAGAGCGACAGCTCGCGGCTCAGCTCGCGTGCGAGGACGACCTTCTGCTGATTGCCCCCCGAGAGGCGGCCCGCCGGCTGCGCGGGTCCCTGCGTACGGATGTCGAACTCGTCGATCTTCTCGATCGCGAAGCGTTCGAGATCGCGCAGCTGCACGCTGCCGGCCGAGACGAACGGTGCGCCGTGGGAGCGGTCGAGCATGAGGTTCTCGGCGATCGAGAACTCCTTGACGAGGCCGTCGACGCTGCGGTCTTCCGGCACGAACCCGACACCGGCGTCGAGGATCTCGCGGACGGAGCGGCCGAGAAGCTCGTTCCCGTTGAGGCGGATGCTGCCGCCGACGCGATCCTGCAGGCCGACGATTGCCTCGGTGAGCTCGGTCTGACCGTTGCCCTGCACGCCCACGACGGCGAGGATCTCGCCCCCGCGCACGGAGAACGAGACGTCATCGACGACGACCGTGCCGACGCTATCGGTGACGGTCAGGCCGTCGACAACGAGCGCGTCGTCGCCGAGCGTCGGCGCATCCTTCGCCACCGTGAGCTCGACGGCGCGACCGACCATGAGCGATGCGAGCTCGGCGTTGGTGGCGGTGGGCTCGGCCTCGCCGACGACCTTGCCGAGGCGGATGACCGTGATGCGGTCCGAGACCTCGCGCACCTCGCGCAGCTTGTGCGTGATGAACACGATCGACGTGCCGCCATCCCGCAGCTGGCGCATCGTCTCCATCAGCTCGTCGGTCTCCTGCGGCGTGAGCACGGCGGTCGGCTCGTCGAAGACGAGCACGTGCGCGTCCCGCGAGAGCGCCTTGATGATCTCCACGCGCTGCTGCACTCCGACGGGCAGATCCTCCACGATCGCGTCCGGGTCGACGTCGAAACCGAACCGATCGGAGATCTCGCGCACCTTCTCGCGGGCGGCGCCGATGTCGAGCGTGCCGGCGAACCCGGTCTCCTCGTGGCCGAGCATGACGTTCTCGGCGACGGTGAAGACGGGCACGAGCATGAAGTGCTGGTGCACCATACCGATCCCGGCCGCCATGGCGTCGCCGGGGCCGTCGAAGTGCTGGACGACGTCGTCCAGCAGGATGTCTCCCTCATCGGCCTGATAGAGGCCGTAGAGAACGTTCATGAGCGTCGACTTGCCCGCGCCGTTCTCGCCGAGAAGCGAGTGGATCTCGCCGGGCTCGACCGTGAGGTCGATGCTGTCGTTGGCCGTGAGCGCGCCGAACCTCTTCGTGATGCCGCGCAGTTCGAGCTTCATAGATGCCGATCCTATTCCTGGCGCCTTCCAGGCAGGAGGGAGGCCGGCGACCGCCGACCTCCCTCCATCAATGCCGATCAGTCGAGGTAGGACTCGACCGTGATGTCACCCGCGATGATGGCCTCCTGGAGCGCCTCCACCTCGGCCATGAGCTCGCCATCGACCTTCTCCGCGAAATTGTGGAGGTCGGCGAGGCCGACACCCTCGTTTTCGAGCGTTCCGATGTACGGCTCCGTGTCGAACTCATCGTTCGCGCTGGCCATGATCGCCTCGTATGCCGACAGGTGCATGTTCTTGAGCACCGACGTCAGCACGAAGTCCTCCGTGTCGGAGTCTGTGGCGAACAGATCGGCGTCTGTGCCGATGAGCGCGATCTCGCGGTCGGACTCCTTGATCGCCTGCAGGGCCGACTGGTAGATCGGTCCGCCGACCGGCATGAGCACGTCGACACCCTGATCGATGATGTTCTGGGCGACGGTCTTCGCCTCCGGCCCTGCGCTGAAGCCACCGGTGAAGGATCCGGTGCTGCCGTCCCAGCCGACGACCTCGACGTCGGCGCCGTTCTCCTCGTTGTAGTGTTCGACGCCCTGCAGGAAGCCGTCCATGAAGATCGTCACGGTCGGGAACTCCTGCCCACCGAAGGTGCCGACCGTGTCCGTCTCCGAGTACCCGGCCGAGAGGTAGCCGGCGAGGAACGCCGCCTGTGCCGTGTCGTAGAGCACGGGCTTGATCGTCTCGGCGTCCGTCGTCCCGTCGAAGTCGGTGTCGCCGAGGTCATCAATCAGGATGAAGTCGACCTCGGGGTTGGCGTTGGCGGCGTCGACCGTGGCCGGAGCGAGCGCGAAGCCCACCGAGGTGATCGCGTCGCAGCCCTGGGCCACGAGACTGTTGAGGTTCGGCTCGTAGTCGGTCTCGGCGTTCGACTCGACGTCCTTGAACTCCACACCGAGTTCGTTCGCGGCTTCCTCGACGCCCTCGAGCGACAGCTGGTTGAACGACTTGTCGTCGAATCCACCGAAGTCAGAGACGATGCAGGGCAGGAAGTCCGGCGCGTCGTCGCCGTTCGCTCCGCTGCCGGAGCCGCCGGATTCCTCGGGCGCTGCGCCACATCCAGCCAGCAGGATCCCGGCGCTGACAACTGCGAGGCCCCCCAGGGCCGTGCGCTTGATCGTCTTCATGACGTTTTCGTCCTCCAGTGAGAATGGCCCCTTGCACAGATACCAGGCGGACCGCTTCCGCCGGGGCATTATGCACACGCTACCCCGCCGAGCCTGCGCGTTTCGACAAGTTCGATGCGCCGAGACGCGATAGTTATCTTCACGCTCGGGCCGCGAGCGCGAAGCGAATCAGAGGACGCTGTTTCGCCCCTGCGTCTGCAGCGCGCTGACCGTCTGCTTCACGCGTTGCGCGTGTTCGCTCGTCGTGACGAGCAGGGCATCCGGGGTGTCGACGATGATGACGTTCTGCACGCCGATCATGGCGACCACACGGTCGGTCTGCGAAACGACGAGCGCCGAGGCGTCGTCCTCGAGCACGTTGTCGTTCGGTCCGAGGACGGTCACGCCATCGCGCCGCCCGTCGCCGACGAGCTTCCACAGGCTCGCGAAGTCGCCCACGTCATCCCAGTCGAACTGTCCGGGGATCACGGCGAGCCGCCCCTTCTCGGCCGCCGGCTCGGCGACCGCGTAGTCGATCGCGATCTTCTTCAGCGTCGGCCATACGCGAGCCGCGACCGCGTCGCGCTCCGGCGTGTCCCACGCCGCGGCGATCTCGACCAACCCGGCATGCAGCTCGGGCTCGTTCTGCGCGAGCTCGTCGAGCAGCACGTCCGCGCGCGAGATGAACATGCCCGCGTTCCAGAGATAGGAGCGGTCAGCGAAATAGGCGCGCGCGGTCGCGAGGTCCGGCTTCTCGACGAAGCGCTCCGCGCTTGCGGCCATGGGCGCATCGTCGATGACGAGCTCGTCGCCCGTCTTGATGTAGCCGAAGCCGATGGCCGGCTCGCTCGGCTGGATCCCGATCGTGGCGATGTAGCCCTCACGCGCGGCCGCAACGGCCTGACGCACCGTGAACTCGAACACGCGCTGGCGCTTGATCACGTGGTCCGCGGCGAACGAGCCGATGACGACCTCGGGGTTGCGGCGATGCAGGATCGCGGCCGCGAGACCGATCGCGGCGGCCGAGTCGCGCGGGTCGTGCTCGATGAACACGTTGTCGAGGTCGATGTCCGGGAGCGAGTCCTCGACCTTGTCTCCGTGCGCGCGCCCCGTGACGATGCTGATGTTGTCCGCACCCGCGAGCGGCAGAAGGCGGTCCCAGGTGGTGCGCAGCAGCGTGAGACCGGACCCGGTGAGATCGTGCAGGAACTTCGGCGACTCCGCCCGCGAGAGAGGCCAGAGGCGGGATCCGATCCCACCGGCGGGGATCACGGCAACGAAGTCGTCGAGCGGCTCAGACATGGCGTCCACGGTAGTCGATCGCGCGCGCCGACCACGGATATCTCGACATCGAGATACTTAGGGTGTACTTGGTCGAGGAAACCCCTGCCCGGGAGTATCCTGGACGAAGGTTCGACGAGCGCGCGAGTCAGCGTGCGCGCGAACGACACCAGCATCGATCAGAGAGGATGATCGTGTCCGCATCTGCGCGACAGACACTCGATGTGTCTCAGACCACGTCGAAAGTGCCGCGGGGAACCCTGTATCGCGGCCGTGAGGGTATGTGGTCGTGGGTCCTGCACCGCATCACCGGCGTTGCCATCTTCTTCTTCCTCCTCGTGCACGTCCTCGACACGGCGCTGATCCGCGTTTCCCCCGAGGCGTATGACGCGGTCATCGGCCAGTACCAGACGCCCATCATGGGCTTCGGCGAGGTCGCCCTCGTGGCGGGCATCGTCTACCACGCATTCAACGGCGTGCGCATCATCCTCATCGACTTCTGGTCGAAGGGCGCCAAGTACCACCGCGCGATGTTCTGGACGGTGATCGCGGTGTGGGCCGTCACGATGGTCGCCTTCAGCGCGCGACACATCCCGAACGTGCTCGCGCACATGGGAGGGGGTCACTGATGAACGCTTCCACCCTCGACGCACCCCGCACCCCGCAGCGCAGCAATGGATCCAACTTCGAGAAGTGGGGCTGGCTCTACATGCGCGTGTCGGGCGTCCTCCTCATCGTGCTGATCTTCGGCCACCTGTTCGTGAACCTCATGGTCGGCGAGGGCATCAACGCGATCGACTTCGGCTTCGTCGCCGGGAAGCTCGCGAACCCATTCTGGCAGTGGTGGGACGTCCTCATGCTGTGGCTGGGATTCATCCACGGCGCGAACGGCATGCGCACGATCGTCAACGACTACGTGCTGAACACGAAGGTGCGCGCCGCACTCGTGTGGATCATCGGCATCGTCGCGGCGCTCATGATCGTGCTCGGCACGCTCGTCGTGTTCACCTTCGACCCCTGCATCGGCGTCACCGAGTCCAGCGCGCTCTGGGCTCAGTGCCAGGCCTGACCCTCCACAGATTGACTCACGCATGACATCCACGGCATACCCTGACGCGGTCTTCAAGGACGGCGTCTACTACCACGAGCACGACGTCGTCATCGTCGGCGCCGGCGGCGCCGGCATGCGCGCCGCGATCGAAGCGGGCCCGAACGCGCGCACCGCCGTCGTGACGAAGCTCTATCCGACCAGGTCGCACACGGGCGCCGCGCAGGGCGGCATGGCCGCGGCGCTCTCGAACGTCGAAGAGGACTCGTGGGAGTGGCACACCTTCGACACCATCAAGGGCGGCGACTATCTCGTCGACCAGGACGCAGCCGAGATCCTCGCCAAAGAGGCGATCGAGGCCGTCATCGACCTCGAGAACATGGGTCTGCCGTTCAACCGCACGCCCGACGGCAAGATCGACCAGCGCCGCTTCGGCGGACACACCCGTGAACACGGCAAGTCGCCCGTGCGCCGCGCGTGCTACGCGGCCGACCGCACGGGCCACATGATCCTGCAGACGCTCTACCAGAACTGCGTCAAGCTCGGCATCAACTTCTTCAACGAGTTCTACGCGCTCGACCTCGTGACGGTGAAGGACGGCGACGAGACCCGCATCGCCGGCATCGTCGCGCTCGAGCTCGCCACCGGAGACCTGCACGTCTTCCACGCGAAGTCGGTCGTGTTCGCGACCGGCGGCTTCGGCAAGATGTTCAAGACGACGTCGAACGCCCACACGCTCACGGGCGACGGCGTCGGCATCATCTGGCGCAAGGGCCTCCCCCTCGAGGACATCGAGTTCTTCCAGTTCCACCCGACGGGGCTCGCTGGCCTCGGAATCCTCCTGACGGAGGGCGCCCGCGGTGAGGGCGCGATCCTGCGCAATGCGTCCGGCGAGCGCTTCATGGAGCGCTACGCCCCCACCATCAAGGACCTGGCCCCGCGTGACATCGTCGCGCGGTCGATGGTCAAGGAGGTCCTCGATGGTCGCGGCGCGGGACCGAACAAGGACTACGTCTACCTCGACTGCACCCACCTCGGTGCCGAGGTGCTCGAGACGAAGCTTCCCGACATCACGGAGTTCGCACGCACCTACCTGGGCGTGGACCCCGTCGTCGAACCGGTCCCCGTGATGCCGACCGCGCACTATGCGATGGGCGGGATCCCGACCAACAACGACGCCGAGGTCCTCGCGGACAACGAGCGCGTCGTCCCCGGCCTGTACGCCGCGGGCGAATGTGCCTGTGTGTCGGTGCACGGTTCGAACCGCCTCGGCACGAACTCGCTGCTGGACATCAACGTGTTCGGCAAGCGCAGCGGCCGCAACGCCGTCGCATACGCGAAGAGCGCCGACTTCGTGCCCCTCCCCGAGGATCCCGCGAAGGAGGTTCGCGAGATGGTCGAGCGGATCCGCACCTCGGCGGGCACGGAGCGCATCGCGGACATTCGCCGCACGCTCCAGGAGGAGATGGACAAGAACGCGCAGGTGTTCCGCACTGAGGAGACCCTGACGAACGTCATGGGCACGATCCACAGCCTGCGCGAGCGCTACATGAACATCACGATCGACGACAAGGGCAAGCGGTTCAACACCGATCTCCTCGAGGCGATCGAGCTCGGGTTCCTCCTCGACCTCGCCGAGATCGTCGCGTACGCCGCGCGCAACCGCAAGGAGAGCCGCGGCGGTCACATGCGGGAGGACTTCCCCGACCGCGACGACGAGAACTACATGAAGCACACGATGGCGTACCTCACCGGCGACCCCCACTCGCCGAACCCCGAGGACCACATCGCGCTCGAGTGGAAGCCCGTCGCATTCATCAAGGATGATTCTGGCGAGCTCCGTTACCCGCCGTTGGAGAGGAAGTACTGATGTCGACAGCTGTGGCAGACGCTCCCGAGCAGGAGAGCGCCATCCAGTCGTACCTCGTGACCTTCATGGTGCGCCGGTTCAACCCGGAAGTCGACACGGAACCGAAGTGGGTCGACTACGACGTCGAGATGTACCCCACCGACCGCGTGCTCGACGCGCTCCACTCGATCAAGTGGGACATGGACGGATCCCTCGCGTTCCGCCGCTCCTGCGCGCATGGCATCTGCGGATCCGACGCGATGCGCATCAACGGCCGCAACCGACTCGCGTGCAAGACCCTCATCAAGGATCTCGACATCTCGAAGCCGGTGTACGTCGAGGCGATCAAGGGCCTTCCTCTCGAGAAGGATCTCATCGTCGACATGGAGCCTTTCTTCGCGGCCTACCGCGAGGTGCAGCCGTTCCTGCAGGCCAAGTCCGCCCCGGCGGATGGCCAGGAGCGTCACCAGACGATCGACGACCGTGAGCGGTTCGACGACACGACCAAGTGCATCCTCTGCGCCGCGTGCACGTCGTCCTGTCCCGTGTTCTGGACCGACGGGCAGTACTTCGGCCCGGCGGCGATCGTCAACGCACACCGCTTCATCTTCGACTCGCGTGACGACGAGTCGCAGGTGCGCCTCGACATCCTCAACGACCAGGAGGGCGTGTGGCGCTGCCGCACGACCTTCAACTGCACCGAGGCGTGCCCCCGCGGCATCGAGGTGACCAAGGCGATCGCCGAGGTCAAGCAGGCGGTCCTCAAGGGCGGTCGCTGACCCGAGCGACGACGGCGGCCTCGCCAGCGATAGGCTGGTGGGCATGATTCGCATCGCCTCGATCAACGTCAACGGCATCCGCGCAGCGACACGAAAGGGCATCGGCGGCTGGCTGGATCAGGCAGGAGTCGACATCCTGACGATCCAGGAGGTACGAGGCCAGCGCGAGCACCTCGAGGCGGTTCTCCCGGATTGGCACCTCGTCGAGGACGAATCCGATCAGAAGGGCCGCGCGGGCGTCGCGATCGCGTCGCGCCTCCCCTTCGCGGCCACGCGCGTGGGGCTCGGCGGCGAGGACGTCGACTCGAGCGGGCGATGGATCGAGGCAGACGTTGAGGTCGACGGGCAGGTGCTCACGGTCGTGAGCGCCTACGTCCACTCGGGCGAGGTCGGAACGCCCCGCCAGGACGCGAAGTGGCTCTTCCTCGACGCGATGGTCGACAGGCTCGAGGCTCTCAACCAGCCAGGGGCGCTCGCCGTCGTCACGGGCGACCTCAATGTGGGCCACCGTGAGTTCGACATCAAGAACTGGCGCGGCAACCGCAAGAAGTCCGGATTCCTTCCCGAGGAGCGGGCGTACTTCGATCGATTCTTCGGCGCGGCGGGCGAGCAGGTCGAGTGCGTCGACGGCGTCACGCGCACCGGACTCGGCTTCGTCCGAAGCCGAG
>JAJYSF010000024.1 GCA_021793715.1 Actinomycetes bacterium | reverse complement strand
TGCCAAACGCCGTGACGGGAGTGACCCCCGCCGAGGCGATCGATCGCGCGCCCTGGGTCGGCCTGCCCGAATTCCACCTGCCGGACTTCGCCTCGCCCGGCACGTGGTCGACCCTCGCGATGTTCCTCCCGGTCGTGCTCGTGCTCATCGCCGAGAACGTCGGTCACGTGCGCGGCGTCGCGACGATGACCGAGGATCCGTCGGTCAACGAGCGCACCGGAGGCGCCCTCATCGCCGACGGCATCGCGACGACGCTCGCGGGCGCGGGCGGTGGATCCGGCACGACGACGTACGGCGAGAACATCGGCGTCATGGCGGCCACGCGCGTGTACTCGACCGCGGTCTACTGGATCGCCGGCATCGTCGCGATCCTGCTCGCGTTCTCGCCCAAGGTAGGCGCGGTGTTCAACTCGATCCCGCCGGGCGTGCTCGGCGGCGTCACGACCGCACTGTACGGTCTGATCGGCATCATCGGCATCAAGATCTGGGTCGACAACCGCGTCGACTTCTCACGCCCGGTCAACCAGTACACCGCCGCGGTCTCTCTCGTGATCGGCATCGCCGGCTTCACGATGCAGATCGAAGGGTTCGAGTTCGGCGGCATCGTGCTCGGCACCGTCGCAGCGCTGGTGATCTATCACCTCGGAAACGCCATCGCTCGCGCACGCAAGACGGGCGCCGACGACGGCGGCCCGATCCCCGCGGTCGGCGCGCTGGGCGGCGACCCGCACGAGACGTAACTCGGTAGCCTACGGAGCGTGGCGAGCGTGCGGACGGTTCGGGCATGACGCAATACCGCAAGGTCGCCGATGATCTGCGTCGTCGGATCCTGGAGGGCGAGTTTCGCACGGGCGAGTTCTTGCCGAGTGAGCAGAAGCTCGCCGCCGCGCACGGTGTCTCGCGCGGGGTGGTCCGCAATGCTCTCGCGTCTCTCCAGCGACGCGGGCTGCTGGCGTCGCGGCCCGGATCCGGGTGGCGGGTGCGCCCAGGGTTCGCGACGCAGGAGTTCGCTGAGGTTCGCTCCTTCGCGCAATGGGCGACGGCTCGCGGCATGCTTCCCGGCGGACGTGTCGTGCACCAGGAGTATGCGCCGGCCGACGCCGCCGACGCGCGGACCCTGAGGGTCCGGATGGACGACGAACTGCTACGCGTCACCCGCGTGCGTACGCTCGACGATCGCCCCGTGATGGTCGAGCGCACCGCCTATGCGCCCTGGGTCACGCCGACGATTGAGGCTCTCCCGTCGGAGGCGCCGTCGGTGACGGACGCGATGGCTCTCAGCAACATCGCCACGACCTCGGGGACGCACCGGATCGACACGGTCGTGGCGTCGTCGGAGGATGCCGCCCTCCTGGGCGTGCGTCGGTCGACGCGGCTGCTGAGGGTGCGGCGGGTGACGTCGGCGGCGGACGGGCGCCCTATCGAACGGAGCGACGACCACTACGCGCCCGACACCGTCGCCTTCGAGGTTCATACGTCGATATCAGCGCGGTCCGTCGTCTCCCGGAAGTGACATCACCACCACACACCGCGTGCGCGACGACGTTCCGAGCGGGCATTTCGAGACAGGTGCGCACGGTGGGCGCGGAGATTCGCGTTTGCCGGCACCACGGCCACGCGCCGGCCACGCGACATTCACCGCCCGGACACTCTCAGGCGATGACATCAGCGTCGGAGGCGCCGCCGTGCCTCCCTCCCCCGACCCCATCTCGGAAGGACCGCCGCTCATGCTCGTTCCGCCTCGTCTCGCCCGCCGCGGCGCGACCGCGATTGCCGCGCTGGCCACCGCCGGCGCACTGCTCATCTCGCCCGCCCTCGTCGCGGCCACCCCCGCGCCGGCAAGCGCTGATGCGGTCGCCTCGCACATCACGGTCGAACGAACCGAGCTCGTCGAGGGCGACGCGCTCACTGTGGCCTGGGCGACCGACGTGCCGCACGACCTGAACTGGATCGGCATCTACCCGGGGAGCGCCGGAACGCCCGACGGCAACCCCGGTTCGACCCAGTGGCAATACGCTCCTGGCGCATCCGGGTCTGCGACCTTCGCCGACCTCCCGGCCGGAACGTGGCTCGTCTACCTCCTCGCGGAGGACGCCTACGGCCAGCTCGCCGAGCCGATCGAGGTGACGATCGTCGCGGATCTGGCCCTTCCACAGCCGGGGAACCCGACCGCTCCCGTCGAGATCGACCCGGTTGCCACAGACGGCACGGACGAGATCGTCGTGCGCGAGGGCTTCGGACCCGCGGGCGCCGACGGCTGGCGCGTCGAGTTCGCCGACGAGGACGCGGCCTACGGCGGCTGGACGTTCACGACAGAAGACGAGTGGGTCGGCGCCCACGACGAATACGCGGCGGAGATCGATGAGATGCGCCGCCGCTTCGCGCGTCAGCAGGGCACATTCGCCGTCGCGGACGCCCGGCAGTTCGGCGGGTCCCTCGACACGACACTCGCGTCAGCTCCTGTCGATGTGACGGGACTCGGTGAGGTGCGCCTCACGTTCGACAGCCACTACCGCGGAACCGACACCCAGGTGGGTGCCGTCGGAGTGAGTTTCGACGGTGGCGAGACCAGCGAGATCCTCCGCCTCGACTCCTCAACGGTCACAGGCGGCTACGACATGCGCCAGATCAATTACGCGCAGGACGTCACCGTCGACGTCCCCGCCGGCGCACGAGAGGCCGTGTTCTCCTGGACGTTCACGGGCGACGCGGACGATCACTACTGGGCGATCGACTCGGTCACGGTGCACGAGGTGCTGACTCCGGCCTATGCCGCTCCGACGCAGGCCTGGGTGATGAGCGACATCCAGGGTCACCCACACGACTGGCAGCACGCCCTCGGCGACTACCGCGAGATCGCGCCGGACGCGAACGCGATGGCGCTCGTCGGCGACATCGTCAACTCGGGCACCGAAGGCGAGTGGAGCGAGATCTACGACGTCATGGACGCAACCGCCGACATCCGCCCCGAGCAGACGATCGCGACCCTCGGCAACCACGAGCGCTACGCGCCGGGCGGCTTCACGGCCAATCGCGACCGCTTCCTCGCCTTCGCGGAACGGGACAAGGTCTGGGGCGAGTACGTTGTCGAGGGTCCGGCGGGTGATCTCCCCGTGATCGCTCTCGGCCAGGAGTTCAACGCTCCGAGCGACGTCCCGATGTCCGACGCACAGGTCGAGTTCCTCGAGTCGCGCCTCGCGCACTGGACGACGAAGGGCAAGCAGGTGCTCGTGCTGACCCACTTCCCCCTCGGCGACACGGTGTCGGCCTCGTGGATCCCGTGGTACAGCGATCACCACCAGATGAACGACCGCCTCACGAGCATCCTCGGCAACTACCCGAACGCCATTGTGATGTCGGGTCACACTCACTACCCCGCAGAGCTCGGCGATTGGGCCGTCCAGCGGCGCACAGCCGACGTCCACTCCGAGGGCTTCTGGGCGATCAACACACTTGCAATGCACGTCGGCTGGGACGCCCGCGGCGAGAACACCGAGGGGATCTCCGAGGTCACCGTCGGGGATGTCAACCAGGGCCTCACGGTCGACGCGTACGACGACCGCGTCACCGTGACGGCCTACGACTTCGCGGGCGAGGGTTACAAGGAGCTGCGGTCGGTGACCATCCCCAATCCGCTCGTCGCGAGCGAGACCGTCGGGGAGCCGACGGTCGAGGCCGGCAAGGCTGAGATCGTCTCCACGCACGCGAAGGGCATCAAGCCGGGCGCGAAACTCGCCGTCGACATCGACGGATGGAGCGACGGCGTCGAGTTCGCCTACCAGTGGCTGGCGAACGGCGAACCGATCGCGGGAGAGACGAACCCGAAGTTCCACCTGCGCGGCAAGTTCAAGGGCGTTGACATCTCGGTTCGCGTCACGGGCACGGCCCCCGAACTCGCCCCCGCAACGATCGAGTCGGACCCGATCCGCATCGACTGACCGCCCTACGGTGTGCGCCCCGCCCGATCCGAGGGACGGGGCGCACAGTGCGCCGCTGACGCGTCACACGAACGTCGTTACGCGCTGGCGCGGACGACCAGTTCGAGGGGGAGCATCGAGACCGGGGGCGGATCCTCGCCAGACAGCAGGCGGATGAGCACGTCGGCCATCACGGCGCCCTGCTCGCGCGACGGCTGCCGCACGGTGGTCAGCGGCGGCGTGACGCGTGCGGCGACGGGCGAGTCGTCAAATCCGACGATCGCGACGTCGTCCGGCACCCGCAGCCCCCGCCCCTCGAGCACTCCGAGGACCCCGCGGGCCATGAGGTCGCTCGCGACGAAGACGGCATCGGGCTTGGCGCCGCTGTCGAGGATCCGTGTCATGGCCGCGACAGCGCCGACGGCAGAGAACTCGCCGTCCTCGACGCCGACGGGTTCGAGCCCCGCCTCTGCCAGCACCTCGCGAAAGCCGGTGAGACGCTCGACGCCGGCGCGCATGTCGGGCGGACCGGTGATCATCGCGATCCGGCGACGGCCACGCTCGACGAGGTGACGCGTCGCGATGCGCCCGCCCTCGACATTGTCGACGTCCACCCAGTAGTCGCCATCGCGCGAATGCATCGGGCGGCCACCGTAGACGACCGTCGTCGACCGGGCGATGTGACCGAGGTATTCGTCGCTGGTGTGGTGAGACACGACGAGCGCGCCGTCCACGCTGCCCGACGCGACGAAGCTCGCCGCCTTGTCCTCCGGGTCATCCGACGCGATGAACAGGCCGAGCATGTACGGCGACGCCGACACGCGATCGTTGATGCCCGCCACGATCGACGAGAAGTACGGATCCCCGAAAAAGCGCGTCGTGTCTTCGGGAACGATGAGCGCGATGGCATGAGACTGTCGCGAGGCGAGCGATCGCGCGGCGCGGTTCGGGACGTAGTTGAGCTCGGCGATCGCCTTGTTGACCGCGTCGAGCGCGTCGGGGCTGACGCGGGATCCGCCGTTGATCACCCGCGATACCGTCGAGCGCGAGACGCCCGCCTGGCGCGCCACTTCCTCGAGCGTCGTCGACGATGCTTCCTTCGGCTTCGGCACGGTGCCCCCCAAACTCTCTCTCCGCCATTGTCCCGCTGCTCAGCCGAATCGACGTACGTCCGGCCGAGCGACACGCGCGCGACCGGACGGATCTGTCAGATCGTGCGCTCCGCTATGATGCGGGCGTACTCACGTCCGCTGCGCTTCGGCGTGCGCTTCTGAGTGTCGTAGTCGACGCGCACGAGCCCGAATCGCTTGCCGTACCCCCAGGCCCACTCGTAGTTGTCGAGCAGGGACCAGTAGAAGTATCCGCGCACGTCGATGCCCCGTTCGCGCGCATCGAGCGTCGCGGCGACGTGGTCGCGCACGAACGCGGTGCGCTCGGCGTCGTCGACGGATCCGTCGGTCACCTCATCGTCGAACGCCGCACCGTTCTCCGTGACGTACAGCGGTGGCACCTCGTAATCGGCGGCGACCCGCTCGAGCAGGCGCGTGAGCCCCTCGGGCTGCACCTCCCAGGCCATGCTGGTGCGGTCGAGACCGCGATCGTGCCAGTGGATCCCCTCGTGGGACGGGTAGGGCGAGCGCGTCGGTCGCGTCGCTCCCGACGGCACCGAGGGCGGCGGATCCGCGGGCGCCGTGCCGGAGACGAACTCGCCGTGATAGTAGTTCACGCCGAGAAAGTCGAGCGGCTGCGCGATCGTCGTCAGGTCACCGTCGTGCACGGCGGCCGTGAACGCGGTGACCGCTTCTGCGTCGACGCGGCGCACGTCTTCGACGATGTCGCTCGGGAAGGATCCCCGGAACAGCGGGTCGAGGAACCACCGATTGAACTGGCCGTCGACCCGCCGGGCGGCGTCGCGGTCAGCGGCATCGTCGGGATCGACCGGCTCGGCGACCGTGAGGTTGAGCGTGATGCCGAGATCGAGCTCCGGATCCCGTGCGCGCAGCTGCTCAACCGTGCGGCCGTGTGCGAGCAACAGGTGGTGCGAGGCGAGGAGCCCCTCCTCGGCGGTCTGCCGACCGGGCGCGTGCTCGCCGCCCGTGTACGACAGGAAGGACGAGCACCACGGCTCATTCAGGGTCGTCCACCGCGTGACGCGGTCGCCGAGTGCGTCGTGCATCGTCATGGCGTACTCGACGAAGCGATCGACCGTGTCGCGCGACGTCCAGCCGCCCTTCTCCTCGAGTGCCTGCGGCATGTCCCAGTGGTAGAGCGTGAGCCACGGCAGGATGTCCGCCTCGAGGAGCTCGTCAACGAGACGCGAGTAGAAGTCGACCCCGCGCGGGTTGACCGCGCCGCCGTCCGGGCGCACGCGCGACCACGATGTCGAGAACCGGTAGGTCTGGATCCCCAGCTCCTTCATCAGGGCGACGTCGTCGGCGTACCGGTGGTAGTGGTCGCACGCGACATCGCCGTTGTCCGCATTCGCGACGGCGCCCGGCACGCGCGCGAACGCGTCCCAAATGCTGGCGGTGCGGCCCTCTTCGAACGCGGCGCCTTCGATCTGGAAGGCGGCGGTCGCGACGCCGAAGAGGAAGTCGGCGGGAATCGAACGAGTCATGGATGCCTTTCGAAACGGTGCGGGGGTCAGCCCTTGACGGCGCCGGCCATGATGCCGCTGATGAGCTGGCGACCAGCGACGACGAACAGGATGAGAAGCGGGATCGTCGCCATGACGGCGCCCGCGAGCACCATCGAGTAGTTGATGTAGTGCCCGGACTGCAGATCGGCGAGCGCCGTCTGCAGGGTGGGGTTCTGCGGCGGGAGAACGATCATCGGCCAGAGGAAGTCGGTCCAGGCGGTCATGAACGTGAACAGGCCGAGGATCGCCATCGCCGGTCGTGCGGCAGGGAGCCCGACGGTCATGAACGTGCGGATCTGGTTCGCGCCGTCGACGCGCGCCGCCTCGATGAGCTCATCCGGGATGACGTCGACGAGGTACTGGCGCATGAAGAACACGCCGAATGCCGTGACGAGCGTCGGGACGACGACCGCGCCGATCGTGCCCGTCCAGCCGAGTTCCTGCATCACCATGAACAGCGGGATGATGCCGAGCTGGGTCGGGATGGCGAGCGTGGCAATCACGAACACCATGAGCCCGTCGCGGCCACGGAAGCGGAGCTTCGCGAATGCATAGCCCGCGAGCGTCGAGAAGACGACGACCGACACCGTGATGATCGACGAGATGACGATCGAGTTGCCGAGCGCCTTCCAGAACGGGATGGCGTCGAACACAAGCAGCGCGTTCTGGATGAAGTTGCCGCCGGGGATGAGCGGCAGCGTCTCGCCACGCGTGGCGTTCGAGCCGCTGGCGACGACGAACGACCACCAGATCGGATACATGCTGCCGACGAGGAAGGCGACCAGCAGACCGTAGGTGAGGAATCCGGGGCGGCTGCCGATCCCCGCCGTTCCCATCTGCGTGCGACGCGACAGCCGCCGCGCCGACGGCGATGCGCTCTCGGTCGTGATCTCTCTCGTCGCACCTGGCGTGACCGTGCTCATGATCCGGATCCCTTTCTGGCGAGGCGTCGAGTTCGTCGCGACGGTTTCGGCGCGTCTCCGGTCGCGATCCGTTTCGACAGCAGGAAGTTGAAGATGCCGAAGGCGATGATGATGAGGAACAGCAGCCAGGCGACGGCGGCCGCCTCGCCGAAGTTGCGGCGGAAGAAGGCCATTTCCCACAGGAACAGCACGGTGGTCTGGAACTGCCGGTCGGATCCGCCGATGCCTCCCGCATTCGACGCGTCGAAGAGCTTCGGCTCCGAGAAGATCTGCAGGCCACCGATGGTCGACGTGATGATGACGAACACGAACGTCGGGCGGATCGTCGGGATCGTGATCGAGAGGAAGCGGCGCAGGCTGTTCGCACCGTCGATCGCCGCGGACTCGTACAGCTCGCGCGGCACTGCCTGCATCGCGGCGAGGAGGATGAGGGCGTTGTAGCCGGTCCAGCGGAAGTTCACCATCGTCGCGATCGCGAGGTGGCTGAGGAACTTCTCGTGTTTCCACTCGAGGTCGGCGACCCCGATGAGGTTGAGGAGGTTGTTGGCGAGACCGTCGGCCTCGTTGAAGACGCTCGAGAAGATCAGCGCCACCGCAACCGGGGTGACGACGAACGGCACGAGCACGCCCATGCGCCAGAAGGTCGGCGCGCGCAGTCCTTGGTCGAGCAGATAGGCGACGCCGAGCGCCACCGCGATCTGCGGGACGGTCGAGAGCAGGAAGATGCTGACGGTGTTGCCCAGCGAGTTCCAGAACATCCGGTCGCCGAGGATCTCGATGAAGTTGCCGAGGCCGACGAATTCCCCGGGTCCCTTCAGCAAGTCCCATTCGTGCAGAGAAACCCACATCGTGTACATCAGCGGGAACATGCCCACCAGCGCGAACAGGATGAAGAACGGCGAGATGTAGATGTACGGCGACGCCTTGACGTCGAACCGCGACAGTCGCTGGCGGAACGTCGAGCCCTGTGCGCGCGGGCGCGGCGCGGCTGGACGCGGCCGGGGCGAGGCGGGTGGCGCGGGGGTTCTGGTCGTGCTCATGCGGGGATCCTCAGGTCGAAGCGTTGCTCGTCGTGCGGGGAGGGACCGGTGCGCGCCGGAGGGGAGATCG
>JAJYSF010000023.1 GCA_021793715.1 Actinomycetes bacterium | reverse complement strand
GATGATCGCCGCGGAGCGGTGGGCGACGCGCGACGACGTCAAGCGCAATGCCGAGCAGCTGGCGGAACACGGCGAGCTCGCGAAGAAGTATGGCCTGGAGTTCGGGTATCACAACCACGCGTGGGAGGTCGAGAACGTCTTCGGCGACGAGACCGCGCTCGAGGTGCTGGCTGCCGAGCTCCCGGACGACATTGGGCTCGAGGTCGACGCGTACTGGGCGGCGGTGGGCGGGGCCGACGTGGCCGCGGTGCTCACGCGTCTCGGATCGCGCGTGCGACAGCTGCACATCAAGGATGCGCCGCTCGTCGGCGATGCCCTGAGCACCGACCGTGAGGACCAGCTCCCCGCCGGCCAGGGCGCGATCGGGTGGGGTCCGATCCTCGCCGCGGCGCCCGCCGCGGAACTGCTCGTCGTCGAGTTCGACGAGTATCGCGGAGACATCTACGACGGCGTCACCGAGGGACTCGCGGGCATCCGCACGCTCATCGAAGGAGAGAACGCATGACCAGTCAGCCTCTGGGCGTCGGATTCATCGGCGCAGGGATGATCAGCGACACCTACCTGGAGCACCTCGCGCAGTTCCCCGAGGTCGAGGTCGTCGCGATCGGCGACATCGACACCGACCGCGCGGCCGCGCAGGCCGAGAAGCACGGCGTGCGCGACTCCGGCCGCCCGGCGGACATCCTCGCCCACCCGGACGTGGAGCTCGTGGTGAACCTAACGATCCCGGCCGTGCACGCCGAGATCTCGCTCGCCGCGATCGACGCGGGCAAGCACGTGTGGAGCGAGAAGCCGATCTCCGTCGACCGCGAGTCCGGACGGCAGCTCGTGCAGCGCGCCGCCGAGAAGGGGCTGCGCGTCGGCATCGCGCCCGACACCGTGCTCGGGCGCGGCGTGCAGAGCGCACTGCGCGCGATCGCCCGTGGCGACATCGGTCAGCCCCTGGCCGCGACGACCACCATGCAGGGCCCGGGCCCCGACCAGTGGCACCAGAACCCCGACTTCTTCTTCCAGCGCGGCGCCGGCCCGATCTTCGATATGGGGCCGTACTACCTGACGACCCTCGTGCACGTGTTCGGATCCGTCACGCGCGCGTCCGCCTTCGGGCTGACGCCGCAGCAGGAGCGACGCGTCATGGCTGGGCCGCGCACGGGGGAGATGTTCCCCGTGAGCGTGCCGACCCACGTGCACGCGAACCTCGAGTTCGAAGCGGGCGGGACCAGCACGAGCGTCTACAGCTGGGACTCACCGCTCGTCCGGATGGGCTTCTTCGAGGTGACCGGCACCGAGGGCACCCTCGCGATTCCCGACCCGAACATGTTCGAGGGGCCGCTCAGGGTCATGCGCGTCCCGAACCGCGAGACGCGCGAACAGGCGTGGGAGGAACTCCCCTCCGACGGCGTCGTGGGCGGCCGCGGGCTCGGCGTCATCGACATGGTGCGAGCGATCCGCTCGGGGCAGCCGCACCGCGCCTCCGCCGAGATCGGTCTCCACGTGCTCGACACGATGATCGCCATCGAACAGTCCGTCGCGACGGGGCAGACCGTCGACGTGACGAGCCGTGCCGACCGGCCCGAGCCGATCCCGGCCGACTGGGATCCCTACCGAGTCTGAGAGCCGAGCGCGGCGGTCGACTCGCGTACGACGAGATCGGAATCGAGGCGGATGTGCCTCGGCGCCGCATCCTCGTCCATCATGCGAACGAGCAGATCGACCGCCGTGCGGCCCATGTCCTCCAGCGGCTGACGGACCGTCGTCAGGGACGGCGTCATCGCGACCGCTTCGGGGATGTCGTCGAAGCCGACCACGGACAGATCCTCCGGCACCCGCACGCCACGGGCGTTCGCGACGCGGATGAGCTCCATCGCCGAGATGTCGTTCGCGGCGAAGATGGCCGTCGGCGGCTGATCGAGGTCGAGCAGGACAGCCGCGCCCTCGGACGCCTCGGCGGCGCGGTAGCCGCCCTCGGCGACCAGCGCTGCGTCGCGGGCGATGCCGGCGGTCGACAGCGCCTCGGCGTACCCGCGCTCACGGAGGCGTGCGGATTCCAGATCGCTCCGGCCGCGCAGGTGCCCGATGCGGGTGTGGCCGAGCGAGATGAGGTGCTCGGTCGCGAGGCGCGCGCCCCGCAGGTTGTCGGTGTCGACGCTCGCGGATCCGGCGGGGCCCGTGTGCGGATCGATCGAGACGACGGGAACGGCCGTCTCGGGCGGCCGCACGGTCGGGGTGACCACGATGGCCCCGTCGATGAGCGTGCCGCCGAGTCGTGACAGCGAGCGGCTCTCCCACCCGTGGTGAGATCCGGATGAGACCGCACCGGCATAGGCGAGCACGTCGTAGTCCGTATTGCTGAGCGCGCTGGAGACGCCGTTGAGCAGGCGCAGGGCAAACGGCTCGAACTCGGCCACGAGCACGCCGAGGACGTGCGTGCGGCTCCGGCGCATGGACGTCGCGACGAGCGAGCTGGCGTACCCGAGGTCGGAGACGACCTTCAGAACGCGCTCGCTCGTCGCCGCGGCGACGCCGTCTCGCCCGTTGATCACTTTCGAGACGGTGGCCACCGACACGCCGGCGGCGCGCGCGACGTCGGTGATCGTCGTGCGGGCACGTGGACGAATCCTGCTGGTGGTCATGATCCTCCTACGTTAGGCCCGAAGCGCCGTCCGGCCGGGCATCCCGCGGTGCGGGACGTGTCGAGCCGGCCCGAGAGAAAACGTTATCGATATCGATTGACAAAGTCGAGCGATCCTGTCAGAGTCGTTTCCGCACCGGGTACGTACCCTGCTCGGTGCGAGGCCGACAGCACTCAACGAGGAGAAGAGCATGAACGTGCGAAAGAAGTGGGTCGTCGGAGCGGCGACCATCGCCACGGCGAGCCTCGCCCTGGCCGGCTGCGCCGGAGGTTCCGGAGGCGGCGACGACGACGGCACGTCGATGGAGATGTGGCACAACTCCACGACGGGCGATGGCAAGGAATACTGGGACGAGGTCGCGGCCGCGTTCGAGGAGGAGACCGGCGTCTCCGTCAAGATGACCTCGATTCAGAACGAGGACATGGACGGCAAGCTCCAGACCGCGACGAACTCCGGCGACATGCCGGACCTGTTCATGGCGCGCGGCGGCGGCAAGCTCGCCGACATCGTGGCCGCGGGCGTGGTGAAGGACATCACGGGCCTCATCGACGACGAGACCAAAGAGGCCTACGGCGAGACGCCGTTCGCGCCGTTCACGGTCGATGACGCGATCTACGGCATGCCGGTCGCGGTTCTTCCGCAGGGCATGTTCTACAGCGAGGACCTCTTCGCCGACGCGGGCATCTCCGAGACGCCCACGACGTTCGACGAGCTGAACGATGCCGTCTCGGCTCTCAAGGACACGGACGTCGAACCGATCGCTCTCGGCGCGAAGGCGGCATGGCCGGCCGCGCACTGGTACTACGCGTTCGCGTTGCGTGCCTGCTCGGAGGAGACGATCCAGGACATCGCCTCGACCCTCGACTTCAGCTCGGGCTGCTGGCTGTCCGCGGCTGAAGACCTCGAGGAGTTCGCGGCGACCGAGCCGTTCAACCAGGGGTTCCTGACGACCGACGCGCAGGAGGGCGCGGGATCGTCTGCCGGTCTCGTCGCCAACCACCAGGCCGCGATGGAGCTCATGGGCGGCTGGAACGCCGGGGTGATCGGATCGCTGACGCCGGACGGCGAGCCGCTGGCCGACCTCGGCTGGTTCCCGCTTCCCGCGACGTCCGGTGGCGAGGGCGCCCCCACCGCCATGATGGGCGGCGTCGATGGCTACGCGTGCTCCGTCGACTCGCCTGAGGCCTGCGAGGAGTTCCTGAACTTCATCGCGCAGGCCGAGTGGCAGGAGAAGTACGCTGACGCATTCGACGCGATCCCCGCATCGCTCGACGCGCAGGGCGCGGTCGAGGACCCGGTCCTCACCGAGATGATGACGGCGTACAACGACGCCGAGTACATCGTCCTCTGGCTCGACACGCTGCTCGGACAGAACGTCGGCAACGCGCTCAACACCGCGGTCGTCGACATGCTGGCCGGCAGCGGCACTCCCGAGTCGCTCGTCGAGACCGCAACCAACGCCGCCGCGCGCGGCTGAGAGGGCTCCGTATGACCTCCCCCGCAACGTACGCGGCGCGCACGGCCGGGGAGCGGGGCACCGGGGGCGGCGCAAACGCGTCGTCCC
The DNA here is from genome assembly GCA_021793715.1 of Actinomycetes bacterium. Next base: position 4,404 of record JAJYSF010000023.1, on the reverse strand, counting down.
CGGCGCCCCGCAGGGCGCGTGCGGACTGGCGAAAGCGCGGCGAGATCGCGCTTCTCGCCGGTCCCGGCATCCTCATCTTCGTGACCTTCGTCATCTTCCCGGTGCTGATGGCGGCGTTCTACGGCTTCTTCCGCTGGAAGGGCTTCGGGTTCCCCGAGGACTTCGTCGGGCTCGACAACTACGTCATGATCCTGCAGGATCCGACGTTCCGCGAAGCCGTGATGCACAACATGTTCATCGTCGTTGCTTCGCTCATCCTGCAGGGCCCACTCGCGATCCTCTTCGCGCTTCTGATGAACCAGAAGATGCGCGGACGCAGCCTGATTCGCGTGCTCATCTTCGTGCCGTACGTGATCTCCGAGGTCGTCGTCGGCACCGGCTGGTCGCTCATGCTGCAGGACGTCGGCGCCGTCAACTCGTTCCTCGAGAAGGTCGGCCTCGGTGCCTGGCAGCAGTCGTGGATCTCCGAGCCGGGCATCGCGATGGGCACGCTGATGTTCATCATCAGCTGGAAGTACATCGGCTTCGCCGTGATCCTCATGCTCGCCGGGCTCCAGTCGATCCCGGAGGAGCTGTACGAGGCCGCCGCGATCGATGGCGCGACCTTCTGGCAGTCGCAGTGGCACATCACGCTTCCGCTGCTCGGCCCGACGATCCGCATCTGGGCATTCCTGTCGATGATCGGCTCCCTGCAGCTGTTCGACCTCGTCAACATCATCTGGGGTCAATACATCGCCGCCACGGCGGGAACCTCCACGATGGCGACGTACATGTACCAGAACGGTCACCTTGCGGGGAACTACGGCTTCGGTAACGCCGTCGCCGTGCTGCTGTTCCTCATCTCCCTGATCATCGCGCTCACGTACCAGCGCATCGCGCTGCGCCGTGACACCGCGGGCGCCGTCACGGGCGACAGCGGAAGGAAGAAGTCATGACCTCGACATCGGTCGCCATCGGCGCGGTCGGCACCCGTCGTCGCTCGTCGCGCGCTCGTACGGGCGGAGCGAGTGGCTGGGTGTACCTCATGGCGACGATCCTCGTCGCCGTGTGCATCGGCCCCGTGCTCTACGTCATCATCGGCGGGTTCCGTACGAACGCGCAGATCACGCTCGATCCGTCCGGGTTCCCCGCCCCGTGGGTGTTCGGAAACTACGGTGGCGTGCTCGTCAGCAGCGAGTTCTGGGTCGCCATGGGCAACTCGACGATCTCGGCTGTGGCCACGACGGTCGGAGCGGTCACGCTCGGCGTGATGGCGAGCTATGTCATCGCGCGGTACGACTTCTTCGGCAAGGGCGCGATGTATTCGCTGTTCGCCGCGGGGCTGATGTTCCCGGCGACCGTCGCGATCACGCCGCTTTACCTACTGATCCGCAACCTCGGGCTCGTGAACAGCCTCTGGGGCATCATCCTGCCGCAGATCGCGTTCGCGCTGCCGACGACGATCATCATCCTCGTGCCGTTCCTCCGTGCGATCCCGCGCGAGCTCGAGGAGGCCGCGTCGATCGACGGCACGGGACGACTCGGGTTCTTCTGGCGGATGGTGATCCCGCTGAGCTTGCCCGGCGTCATCACGGTCGGGATCCTCGCGTTCGTCACGACGTGGAACGGCTACATCTTGCCACTGTTCATCTTGAGCGATCCGGGGCTGTTCACGCTGCCACTCGGCGTGCAGAACTTCGCCTCGCAGTACTCGGTCGACACGGCCAGAGTGCTCGCGTACACATCGCTGTCGATGGTCCCCGCGCTGATCTTCTTCAGCCTGTTCGAGAAGCGGATCGTCGGCGGCCTCACCGGAGCAGTCAAGGGATGACCAGCTCGTCGTCGATGGAAGGAACGCCCCAGGTGACCATGCAACAGGACGCGATCGCCGCGATGCCCGAGGTGTCAGAGCGCGTCCGCGCGCTTGTCGCCTCGATGACCCTCGAGGAGAAGACCGCGCAGATCGTCGGATACTGGCTCGACCAGGGCGGCGAGGTCGTCGCCCCGATGGCCGACGAGATGACGACGAGCGACGGCTCGCGCACTCTCGCAGACATCACGCGGCACGGGATCGGACACTACACGCGCGTGTATGGCACGCGTCCAGTGGATCCGGCCCAGCGTGCCGCGTGGCTCCGTGACGAGCAGCGCCGACTGGTGCGCGAGACGCGGCTGGGGATCCCGGCCCTCGTGCATGAGGAGTGCCTGACGGGGCTCGCGGCGTGGAAGGCGGCGACCTTCCCGACGCCGCTCGCCTGGGGCGCGTCCTTCGACCCCGAGCTCGTGGCCGAGATGGCCTCGGCGATCGGGGAGTCCATGGCGCAGCTCGGCGTCCACCAGGGGCTCGCCCCGGTGCTCGACGTCGTGCGCGATCCGCGCTGGGGGCGCGTCGACGAGTGCATCTCCGAGGATCCGTATCTCGTCGGCACGGTCGGCACCGCGTTCGTCCGCGGCCTGCAGCAGGCCGGCATCCACGCGACACTGAAGCACTTCCTGTCGTACTCCGGATCGCAGGCGGGGCGCAACCATGCTCCCGTGCACGCCGGGCCGCGCGAACTCGCGGACGTCTACCTGCCACCGTTCGAGATGGCGATCCGCGACGGCGGAGCGAAGAGCGTCATGAACAGCTACACCGAGATCGACGGCGTGCCCGTCGCCTCACAGCCGCAGCTGCTCACGCACCTTCTGCGCGAGGAGCTCGGGTTCGCGGGCACAGTCGTCGCCGACTACTTCTCGGTCGCGTTCCTCGAGGTCATGCATGGTCTCGCGGCCGACCGCGGCGAAGCGGCGCAGTGGGCGCTCGAGGCCGGCATCGACGTCGAGCTCCCCTCGGGAGACGCGTATCTCGAGCCACTCATCGAGCGGGTCCGCTCGGGGCGGATGGACGAGCGGTTCATCGATCGCGCGGTGTTGCGCGTGCTCGCCGAGAAGGAGGAGCTCGGGCTGCTCGAGCCGAACGCCTTCGACGATGACGCTCCTGCGGTGATCGACCTCGACACCCCGCGTCACCGCGACATCGCGCGGCGCCTGGCGGCGGAATCCGTCGTCCTGCTCTCGAACGATGGCGCGCTTCCGCTCGCGGCCGACGCGCGTCGGATCGCCGTCATCGGGCCCAACGCAGATCGGACCGAGGCGCTCCAGGGGTGCTACTCGTTCGCCAACCACGTGCTCGCGCACCACCCCGGGCACGACATCGGCCTCGAGATCCCGACGGTCGCCGAGGCGCTGCGCTCCGAGTTCCCGGACGCGGAGCTGACGGTCGGGCGCGGCTGCGAGGTCTCCGGGTCCGACACCTCCGGAATCGACGACGCCGTCACGCAGGCGGCCGATGCCGACGTCGCGGTCGTCGTGGTCGGCGACCAGGCCGGCCTCTTCGGTCGCGGATCCGTCGGCGAGGGCAACGACACCGAATCGCTCGAGCTTCCGGGCGTGCAGCGCGAGCTGGTCTCGCGCGTCGCCGCCACGGGCACGCCCGTCGTGATGGTGATGCTCACCGGACGCCCCTATGCGATCGGGTGGGCGCTCGACGGCGCGGAGCCGCGTCCGCGCGCCGTGCTGCAGGCGTTCTTCCCGGGGGAGGAGGGTGGTCCCGCGATCGCCCAGATCCTCTCGGGCGCGGTCTCGCCCTCGGGGCGTCTGCCAGTGAGCCTGCCGCGCGCGGCCGGCGCGCAGCCGTTCACGTACCTGCACCCGCCGCTTGGCGGTGCCTCGAGCGTGACCTCGACGGATCCGACACCCGTGCGCCCGTTCGGGTTCGGACTCGGGTACGCGACGTTCGCGTACGACGACTTCGCGTGCGCGACTGCGGCCGCAACCGGCAGCACGTTCACGGCGGCCGTGACGGTGACAAACACCTCTGAGGTGGCGGGCACGGACGTCGTGCAGCTCTACGGCCGAGACGTGGTGGCGAGCGTCACGCGCCCCGTCGTGCAGCTGGTCGCCTACGCCCGCGTCGAGCTCGCGCCGGGGCAGAGCGCGCGCGTCGAGTTCGACGTGCCCGCCGCGCGCTTCGCGTTCTCGGACCGTCGGATGGTTCGGGTCGTTGAGCCGGGCGCGGTCGAGATGTGGGTGGGGGCGCATGCCGCCGCTGGTGGCCCCGCTGCGGCCGACGACGCACAGGCCGCGCACGTCGTCCCCGGCGCGGCGACGGATCGGACGCGCGTCGAGCTCACGGGACCGGTGCACGAGGTCACGCCTGCGGACACGCGGATCGTGGCCGTGCGCATCGGCTGAGGTGCGCGGCCCGGCGGCTCCCGGCCGATAGGATTCTGGCCATAACGTCAGGAGCAACATGGGCAGCGGATCGAACGTCGAGGGTGTCCGGCGACAGAACCTCGGGACGATCCTGCAGCTCGTGCATCACGCCGGGCCGCTCTCGCGCGCCGCGCTCACGCAGCGCACGGGCCTCAACCGCTCCACGGTGGG
>JAJYSF010000022.1 GCA_021793715.1 Actinomycetes bacterium | reverse complement strand
GCGACCTCACGACCGACGTCGAACTGCTCGGCGAGACGATCGACGACGCGGCCGGCGAGGCGTTCGACAAAGTCGCGCGGATCCTCGGACTGCCCTACCCGGGAGGCCCGGAGATCGATCGCGCCGGCGTGGGCGGAGACCCGGCCGCGATCCGCTTCCCGCGCGGCCTGAGTCGCGCCAGCGATCGCGAACGACACCGGTGGGACTTCTCGTTCTCGGGCCTGAAGACCGCGGTCGCCCGTTGGGTCGAGCAGCGCGCGGACAGCGGCGACGAGCTTCCCATCGCGGATGTCGCAGCGAGCTTCCGTGAGGCGGTCGTCGATGTCCTCGTCACCAAGGCTCTGGACGCGTGCTCGGAGCGCGGCGTCCCGCGCCTGCTGCTCGGCGGGGGAGTGATCGCCAATCGGCGGCTCCGCGACGTCGCGCTCGAACGTGCCGCGGATGCGGGCGTGACCGTGCGGATCCCGCCGCTCAGTCTGTGCACCGACAACGGCGCGATGATCGCGGCGCTCGCGTCGCAGCTCATCATGGATGGCCGCGCGCCGTCGACCCTCGCGTTCGGGGCGGATTCGACGCTCCCCGTCACGGAGATTCAGGTCGCGTCCCGCGAGGCGGCGGTCGCGTGACCGACACGACGTCACACGAGACGCTCCCCGGCCGAGGCGCCGAGGAGCGCAAGTCCGTGGCAGATCCCACCACCTCAGGCCCGATCGAGGTCGTCGCGGCCGAGACGTTCGGCTGGATCCACCCGGACGTCGCGGACCGCCCGCGTGCACGACGCGCCCGTCAGCAGAACGTCACGCGCTTCGGCCTCGTCGCGGTGACGCTCGCCGTGATCGGCGTCGTCGTGTCATGGTTCGGACCGTGGGGCGCAGGTTTCGGCCTCGTCGGTGCCGTGCTCGGCGTCGTCGCGCTGGCTCGGCGAGCGCAGCCACGCGGGTGGTGCTGGACGGCGATCGGCGCGGGCATCGCCTCAGCCGCCTTCAGTGCGTACTGGGTCCTGTGGGCGCTCACCCAGCTCGAACAGCTTCCCGTCTAAGACGACGAGTCTGCCGCGGGATCCACGACCACGCGGGAACGAGCGAGCTCCTGCGGACGCTGCGTCGCGATGAACTTCAGCAGCTGCTCTCGGACACGGCACTGCAGGAACCAGAGGAGGTCGGCGTCGGCCGCTGTCATCGACGCGCGCAGCTTCGCGACGCCACCCGTCGCATCGGAGACGATGAGACCCCAGCTGCGCCGGTCCCACTCGGGGGCGGCATCCACGATCCGCTCCAGCTCGGCGCGGACGGCGTCGACGTCCACCGTGTAATCGGCGTCGAGGAATACGGTGCCGGTGACCGCGCTCTGGTTGCGCGTCCAGTTCGTGTACGGCGTCGTCGTGAAGTAGGTCGACGGCATGATGTGACGCCGGTCGTCCCAGATCTGGACGACGACGTACGTCAGCGTGATCTCCTCGATCGTGCCGTACTGACCGTCGACTTCGACGGTGTCGCCGACCTTGAGCGCATTCGTGAATGCGAGTTGGATGCCCGCGACGACGTTGCCCAGCGTCGACTGCGCGGCGAGACCGGCCACGATGGACGCGACACCAGCGGACGCGAACAACGACGCCCCGAATGTCTCGGCGCCGGGGATCGTCAGGAGCATCGCGGCGACGGTCAGGACCGCGACCAGCGCCATCACGAGTCGTCGGATCATCCGCAGCTGCGTGCGACGGCGCCGCGCGATGAACTCGTCGTACCCGGAAGCCTCCTGTTTGACGCTCGCCCCGTCGATGAGGAACACGAGGACCTTGCCGATGATCCAGCCGACCACGGCGATGATGGCGAGCGTGAGGGCGTAGCTCAGCGCTCCGCGCAGCGTCTCGAACCCGTCAGGGAAGAGCGTCACGACGGTCGCCTTCGCACCGACGACGACGAACAGCCAGAAGATCGGCTGTGAGAAGCGGGTGTTGAGCTCGGCGAAGACGCGCGCTCGGCGGCCGAGCCGGTTCGTCACCGCCTTGAAGACCCAGACGACGACGAAGGCGACGACCACGACCACGGCGATCGCGATCGCGACGGCGCCCCAGGCCGTCCACGGATTTGCGGTCACACTCTCTGCGATGTCGCTCACGTCAGAATGCATGCCCCCACCCTAAAGAGGATCCCCGACAGACGAAGAACCCCGGATGCGATGCATCCGGGGTTCTCAGTCGATCGTGAGCGTCAGCGCTCGACGATGGCGAGCACGTCGCGCGCAGAGAGCACGAGGTACTCGTCAGCGCCGAACTTGACTTCGGTGCCGCCGTACTTGCTGTACAGAACGACGTCCCCGGTCGACACGTCGAGCGGAACGCGGTTGCCGTTGTCGTCGATGCGACCCGGTCCAACCGCCACGACCTCGCCCTCCTGGGGCTTCTCCTTGGCGGTGTCGGGAATGACGAGACCGCTGGCCGTGGTCTGCTCAGCCTCGACCTGCTTGATGACGATGCGGTCTTCGAGCGGCTTGATGGAAACCGACACGGTGTACCTCTGCTTTCCTGTCCTGACAGAAGACGTAAGGTTCGCACTCTCACCCCGAGAGTGCTAATGGTTAGTGTATGACGGCGATTGGCACTCTCGCAACGTGAGTGCCAATGTCGGGCCACCTCCTACGCTGGAGCAATGGACCATGCCGAGCTCGACGCGCTGCTCACCCGCGACGCGATGCGGCTCATCGATGAGCTGGATCCCGTCGAGACGACCACCGACGTGGCGCGTACGGTCTCGCGGCTGCGCGCGGCAGGCCACGGCCCCGACCTCGTCTCCGCCGTCGTCGGACAGGTGCGGCTGCGGCAGCGCGCCCGCGCGAAGTTCGGGGAGTTCGCGGACCGGATGCTCTTCACTCGCGCGGGGCTCGAACAGGCGACGCGCATGGCGGTGTCGGCGCATCACGCCGGGCGATTCATCGACGCCGGCGTGACGCGCGTTGCCGACCTGGGCTGCGGCATCGGCGGCGACAGCCTCGCCTTCGCCTCCCTCGGCCTCGGGGTCCTGGCCGTCGACGCCGATGAGGTCACGGCGGCCCTCACCGCATACAACCTGGCGCCGTTCCGGGGTGGCGGTCGTGTCGACGTGCGCCACGGTCGCGCGGAGGAGACCGACCTCGACGGCATCGACGCGATCTGGCTCGATCCGGCGCGCCGGACCGCCGGCCACGCGGAGACCCGCCGGCTCTCCGCCGACGATTACTCGCCATCCCTGACCTGGGCGTTCGACCTCGCGCGTCGTCTGCCAACGGGCATCAAGCTCGGTCCGGCCCACGATCGCGACGCCCTGCCCGCCGATGCCGAAACCCAGTGGATCAGTGTCGACGGCTCGACCGTCGAACTCGTCGTGTGGACGGGCGCGCTCGCACGCGACGGCGTGCGTCGTGCCGCGCTCGTGCTCCGCGACGGATCCGCGCGCGAGCTCACCGCGTCCGCGGATACGGAGGACGAGCCCGTGCGCGCACTCGGCGCGTACCTCCACGAGCCCGAGGGGGCCGTGATCCGTGCACGGCTCGTCGGCGACGTCGCCCGCGAGCTCGACGCGGGCCCCGTCTCGGAACGGATCGCGTACCTCACCGGCGACGCGGCGAGGACGAGCGTCTTCGCGTCGACGTTCCGCGTGCGCGAGACGCTGTCGACGGATCCGAAACGGCTCGCGCGCGAGCTGCGGGCGCGCGACATCGGCACGCTCGAGATCAAGAAGCGCGGCGTCGACGGGGATCCCGCCGCCTTGCGCCGCCGACTCAAGCTGTCGGGTAGCGAATCGGCGACCCTCATCCTCACGCGCATCGGCGACAAGCGCATCGCGATCCTCGCCGACCGCGTCACCTCGTGACCCCGCCATTGGGTCGCCAAAGAATGCAGGTACGCACGCCGCGCGCCTGCAAAGTGTGGCGACCCTGTTCGTAGGGCACCGCGGCGCTCGCCCAGGTGGGACGCCATAGACTGGCCCCACCCGACTGTGCGCACCAGGAGACCACCCCATGACGGATCACGATCCCTTCGGCTTCATCGGACTCACCTACGACGACGTGCTGCTCCTGCCGGGGCACACCGACGTCATCCCCAGCGAGGCAGAGACCTCCTCGCAGCTGACGAGGCGGATCCGGGTCGAGATGCCGCTGCTCTCCGCGGCGATGGACACGGTGACCGAGAGCCGGATGGCGATCGCGATCGCCCGGCAGGGCGGCATGGGCATCCTGCACCGCAACATGTCGATCGAGGAGCAGGCGGCCGCGGTCGACCGCGTCAAGCGCAGCGAATCGGGCATGGTCACCGACCCCATCACGATCGAGCCCAGCGCGACGCTCGCCGAGCTCGACGCGGCCTGCGCGGAGTACCGCATCTCCGGTCTCCCGGTCGTGGACGGCAGCGGCAAGCTCGTCGGCATCGTCACCAACCGCGACATGCGGTTCGTCTCCGACGAAGACAAGAAGACGACGCTCGTCTCCGAGGTGATGACGCAGGAAGGCCTCATCACCGGGCGCCCGGGCATCGGCAGCGACGAGGTGGTCGCGCTGTTCAGCAAGCACCGCGTCGAGAAACTCCCGCTCGTCGACGACGACGGCGCTCTCGTCGGCCTCATCACGATCAAGGACTTCGACAAGCGCGAGCAGTACCCCTCGTCGACGAAGGACGATCAGGGTCGCCTGCGCGTCGGCGCGGCGATCGGCTTCTTCGGCGAGGCCTGGACGCGCGCGGAGGCGCTGCGCGACGCCGGTGTCGACGTCATCGTCGTCGACACCGCGAACGGTCAGTCGCAGGGCGTCATCGACATCATCACGCGCCTCAAGGCCGACGAATCGTTCGCCCACATCGACATCGTCGGCGGCAACGTCGCCACTCGCGAGGGCGCGCAGGCGCTCATCGATGCGGGGGTCGACGCCGTCAAGGTCGGCGTCGGGCCCGGATCCATCTGCACGACCCGCGTCGTCGCCGGCGTCGGGGTGCCGCAGATCACGGCCATCTACGAGGCGTCCCTCGCGTGCCGCGCCGCTGGGATCCCGCTGATCGCCGACGGCGGTCTGCAACACTCGGGCGACATCGCGAAGGCGCTCGTGGCGGGTGCCGACACCGTGATGCTCGGGTCGCTGCTGGCGGGCACCGCCGAGTCGCCGGGAGAGCTCGTGTTCTCCAACGGCAAGCAGTTCAAGCAGTACCGCGGCATGGGCTCGCTCGGCGCGATGCAGACGCGCGGCAAGAAGACCTCCTACTCGAAGGACCGCTACTTCCAGGCGGACGTGCCGACCGACGACAAGCTCATCCCCGAGGGCATCGAAGGACAGGTGCCGTACCGCGGACCGGTCGAGGCCGTCGCGTACCAGCTGACGGGCGGGCTGCGGCAGTCGATGTTCTACGTCGGCGCCCGCACGATCGACGAGCTCAAGAGCACGGGGCGGTTCGTGCGGATCACGCCCGCCGGGCTCAAGGAATCGCACCCGCACGACGTTCAGATGATCGTCGAAGCCCCGAACTACACGCGCTGACGGAGGAAGAGCCGATGAGCATGGAGATCGAGCTCGGCCGCGGCAAGCGCGGCAGGCGAGCGTACACGTTCGACGACATCGCGGTGGTGCCCTCGCGCCGCACGCGCAGCCCTGGCGATGTGTCGACGGCGTGGACGATCGACGCCTTCACCTTCGACACCCCGATCCTCGGCGCGCCGATGGACTCCGTCGTGAGTCCGTCGACCGCCATTGCTCTCGGACGCATGGGCGCGGTCGGCGTGCTCGACCTCGAGGGGCTGTGGACGCGGTACGAGGATCCCGACCCGATGCTCGCCGAGATCGCGTCGCTGCCGGCCGAATCCGCGACCAAGCGCATGCAGGCGCTGTACGCCGAGCCGATCAAGCCGCACCTCATCACCCAGCGCATCGCGGAGATCCGCGACGCGGGCGTCGTCGTGGCGGGCGCTCTGTCGCCGCAGCGCACGGCCGAGCACTACGAGACGGTGGTCGGAGCGGGCGTCGACCTGTTCGTGATCCGCGGCACCACGGTGTCGGCGGAGCACGTGTCGTCGAGCGACGAACCGCTCAATCTGAAGCAGTTCATCTACGACCTCGACGTCCCGGTCATCGTCGGCGGAGCATCCACGTACCGCGCCGCTCTGCACCTCATGCGCACGGGAGCCGCGGGCGTGCTCGTCGGCTTCGGCGGCGGTGCCGCCTCCACCACGCGGACGACGCTCGGCATTCACGCGCCCATGGCGACTGCGGTCGCCGACGTCGCGGGTGCGCGCCGTGACTACATGGATGAGTCGGGCGGACGCTACGTGCACGTGATCGCCGACGGCGGCGTGGGCACGTCCGGCGACATCGTTCGCGCGATCGCGATGGGCGCCGACGCCGTGATGCTCGGCGTTTCGCTCGCACGTGCGACTGATGCGCCCGGCCGCGGCTTCCACTGGGGCCAGGAGGCGCACCACGCGACGCTGCCGCGTGGACGACGCGTGGCGGTCGATCAGACCGCCACGCTCGAGGAGGTCCTGTTCGGCCCGGCCCAGGCGGCCGACGGCACGACGAACCTCATCGGCGCGCTGCGCAAGTCGATGGCGACCACCGGCTACTCCGACCTCAAGGAGTTCCAGCGGGTCGAGGTCGTGGTCTCACCATACGAATGATCGATCAGGCACCCGCCGAGGACCCGGACCTCGAGGAGTTTCCCCCGACGCTGCGCGAGGTCATGCTGCGCCCGCGGTGGATCGGCATGCTCCTCGTGTGTCTCGTCGTCGCCGGGATCTTCGCGTGGCTGCTGCAGTGGCAGCTCTCCCGTGCACTCGCACCGGAAGTCGTCCCTGAAGGGGCGACGGAAGAAGTGCTGCCCATCACCGAGGTGGTCGAACCCGGCGACTATCTCCCGGGCCCGCTCGTCGGCCAGCGGATCGACGTGACCGGCACATGGGATCCGGACAACTTCCTCATCGTGTCGCAGCGGATGAACGAGGGAGTCGAGGGTGCCTGGGTGACGGGCCGTCTCGTGACCGACGAGGGGGCGGCGCTCGCCACGGCGATCGGCTGGGCGCCGGACCGTGCGGCGGCCCAGGACGCGATCGAGGTCCTGTCGGCAGCCGCCGATGATGAGCCGCGCGAACTCAGCGGCCGACTGATTGCCGACGAGGGTCCGGTGCCCGCTCCGGGCGACGACCCGTACGAGATGATCCGCATGTCGCCCGCGGCGCACCTCGGCCAGTGGACCGACGTGGACGGCGACGTCTATCGGCAGTTCCTGGCCATAGCGGATCCGTCCGCGCAGCTCGCCGACGCCGGGCTCGAGGAGATCGTCGCGACGGCGCCGACGCAGCAGTCGACGCTCAACTGGCTCAACGTGTTCTACGCCGTCGAGTGGGCTCTGTTCGCCGCGTTCTCGTTCTACCTCTGGTACCGCCTCGCGAAGGACGCGTGGGAGCGCGAACTCGAGGAACTCGCCGGCATCGATCCGGACGAAATCGACGATGAGCGCTGAGGCGCCTCGTCCGATCGCTCAGGATCCGCCGCGTAGGATTGGTCTCATGCCTCAGCCCCGGCTCTCGACCTTCCCGAAGATCCGTCGGGCGCTCCGCTTCTACCAGATCACGAGTGTCATCACGGGCATCGGGCTCCTGCTGCTCGTCGCCGAGATGGTGCTGAAGTACACGCCGTTGCACCTCGAACTCTTCCTCGGCGGATCCGGCGGTTTCCTCTGGTTCGCGCCGGTCGTTCCCGCGGGCGACTGCCTCTGGTACTCGCAGTTCGCCATGGGCGCCGGCGGGTGCGAGATCGTCTCGACGGGCGACGGCGTCAACCTGTCGCTCGGGATCCTCATCGTGCACGGCTGGTTCTACGTCGTCTACCTCGCCAGCGTGTTCTGGCTCTGGAGCCTCATGCGCTGGCGCTTCGGCCGGTTCCTGGCGCTCGCCGGCGGCGGCGTCGTGCCGTTGCTGTCGTTCATCATGGAGGGCATCGTCGCCCGCGAGGTGAAGGCATACCTGGCCGGTCGTGAGGAGCGCGCCGCCGCCAAACGGGCGGCGAAGCAGCGCGGCGAGCAGGTCACCACCCCATCCACCCCTGACGAGGAGGCTGCTCCGTGAGCACCGACACCGCCCAGCGACCGGTTCTCGTGGTCGATTTCGGCGCCCAGTACGCCCAGTTGATCGCGCGCCGCGTGCGCGAGGCCGGAGTGTTCAGCGAGCTCGTGCCGCACAGCGTCACGGCCGACGAGGTGCGGGCGAAGAATCCGGTCGCCATCATCCTCTCGGGCGGCCCCAGCTCGGTGTACGCGGAGGGGGCGCCGCAGTTCGACACCGCGGTGTTCGACCTGGGTATCCCGACGCTCGGCATCTGCTACGGATTCCAGATGATGGCGAAGGCGCTCGGCGGCGAGGTCGCCGAGACAGGCCAGCGCGAGTATGGCGCCACGGACGCGACGCTCATGGGCGACGGCGGCGTACTGCTCGGCGGCACCCCGACCGCGCAGAACGTCTGGATGAGTCACGGCGACGCGGTCGCGAAGGCGCCGGAGGGCTTCGACGTACTCGCGACGACCGCGGCCACCCCCGTCGCGGCGTTCGGCAACGCCGAGGCGTGCTTCTACGGGGTGCAGTGGCACCCCGAGGTGAAGCACTCCGATCACGGGCAGAAGATCATCGAGAACTTCCTCCAC
>JAJYSF010000021.1 GCA_021793715.1 Actinomycetes bacterium | reverse complement strand
ATGCCGTTGTGGAGGCCGGGTACACCGGCCCGGCCTGGGCTGAGTTGCAGCGGCGGCTGGTAGTCCGGGCCTTCCCGGACCTGGAGCGAGCGATCACGACCGGGACCATCTATCGCCGGTGCGCTCACGCGGGAGTCCGGATCCAGCGCCGGGCGGAGTTGCAGATCCAGCCATACCCGGAGGACATCGCAGCTGAGGCTGTTGAGGACTGCCTACGCCGCTTTCGGAACACGGTGCTCCCCCGTGGTCAGTGGGACCCCGCCCAGGGTGTGAGCCTGGAGGACTTCTTCTGCGTCTGCTGTCTCCCCGACCTGGCCAACCGGTGGCGGTGGCACCTGCGCCACCTGCCTGAGGCCAGCTTGCCGCTGGAGGCCGTTCGTGAGAACCAGATCCTGATGCTGCCAGTGGAGCCGGTCGGAGACCCGGCGGACATCGTCGAGCACCGCGAAGTCGTGGCTCAGACGTTGGCTCCGATGAAGCCCGCCGATCAGAGCGCCTTCGTGTTGTTGGCGGCCGGCTGGACGCCCGAGGAGATCGCGCGGACCCTCGGCATCACCCGCAACACCTTCGACGCGCGCATCAGCCGAGCACGCAAGGCTGCACGAGCAAGGAGAACCGGGTGACAGACCAGCCCGAGGTGGCCGATACCGCGGAGGAGCAGACCATCATCGACCAGGGGGACGCCCCCATCGGCTCCCTCGGCGAGGATCGCCTGGGCCGGCGCCCGTTCGCCGAAGCTCTGGCCGCCGAGATCCTGGATGCTCCCGCCGACCGGGGCTACGTGATGGGCCTGACCGGCCCGTGGGGAAGCGGGAAGACGTCGATCCTCAACATGACCGTAGACGCCCTCGAGAACGAGACGATCGTGGTGCAGTTCAACCCGTGGATGTTCTCGGGCACCGAGGCCCTGATCAGTTCGTTCTTCGAGGAGATCGGGAAGCAACTCGACAAGCGGGACTCGAAACTCAAGGGGATCGCCGACAAGCTCGCCACCTACGGCCACCTGCTGTCCCCGCTCGCCGCACTGGTCGGCGCCGGCACTGCGGCGAGCGGCGCCTCCGACGTGCTGGAGAAGCTGGCGGCCCGGCCGTCGGTCTTCGAGCAGCGTAAGGAGCTGCGCACCCTGCTGGAAGGACTCGATCGACGTCTCGTGGTGATCGTGGACGACGTGGACCGGCTCCGCCCGCAGGAGGTGCTCGACATCGTCCGACTGGTGCGCCTGGTCGGGGACTTCCCCAACACGCTGTACCTGCTGGCCTTCGATCGTGCCCGGGTCGAGGAGTGCCTCGGCGAGGGCAACGCCGACCGGGGCCGCGCCTACCTGGAGAAGATCGTCCAGGTTACTCATGACGTCCCGGCCGCTCGGCAGCCGGACGTGACCGCGATCTTCCTCGCCGGCCTCCAGCACCTCCTCGACACGGTGCCGTCCGGACCGCTCGACATCGCGGACTGGCAGAACATCTTTGCCTTCGTGGTGCGGCCGCTCCTGGCGACGCCACGCAGTGTCCGGCGGCTACTGGGCTCGCTGTCGATGACGATGCGCCTCGTAGGCGACGAGGTGGCACTGGCCGACCTGATCGGGATCGAGGCCATCCGCGTGCTGCGCCCGGCGATGTTCGAGGCCATCGTCGCGGTCGCCGACTACCTCTCGGTCCAGACTGTGGTGCCGGGCCAGGGCGGCTACCAGCCTGGGCGCAGTCCCGCGGACGCCCCGATCGGCCCGATGGTGGCAGTAGACGCCGCGCTCGCCCAGGGCGTCTGCCGGTGGCTGTTCCCCGGCGCCCGCCACTACTTCGAGAACATGCACCACGGCTCGGAGTGGGAGGGAACGTGGCGACGTCAGCGGAAAATCGCCAGTGCCTCGGTCTTCCGGTTCTATCTGGAGCGCCAGCTGCCCGGCGGCGTGGTGCCGGCACGGGTCGTCGATGAGGCCCTGGAGCACCTGACTAGCCGGGAGCACCTGCAAAGCGTCGTCGATGCCCTGTCCCCGGCGGCGTTGCTCGATCTCATCGAGCGGATGAACCAGACGCTTGAGGAGATACCGGTCAACGAGGCCGCTTTGGATGAAGATCCCGCGAGGGTGGGGCTACCAATCCTGATGGACCTACTCCCACGGCTGCCCGAGGACACGGGGATGCTCAGCTTCGGCGGCTCGATGGTCCTTATGCGAGCAGCCCTACGTCTTCTGAAGCGGCTGCCAGATCCGAAGGCGCGGGAAGAGGTGGTCCGCGCCGTGCTGCCGGAGATTCGGTCCCTGAGTGCTCGGCTGATCCTGCTCATGGTCGTCGGCCACCGGAGGGACATCGGCAACGGCCTGCTGGCGGCCGATGTCGCCACGGAGCTGGAGAACACGCTGAGGAGCGACTTGATTGCGCTGCCGGCCGACGACTTCGCTAAGGAGCCGCGGACGGTGCGCCTCGCCGATCTGCTCGCCGAGACCCCTGAGGGGAGGACGGCTCTCCACGATCTGGGGCAGGACAACCGGGTGATGGTCTCGCTGTTCTCCGGCTCGGTCGGCCAGATTCGGGGTCAGGCGATCGGCGCCGCCGCCGTCGAGGTGACAAAGACGCTCTCCTGGGACCGGCTGGCCAGCTACTTCGGCGAGGAGACGCTCATCCGACGGACCGCCGAACTGCTGGCAGCCGTCACCGACGACGCAATGAAAATCTCGAACGAGGAGAGCGAAGCGCTCGGACTGGCGGCGGACTACGCCACCGGCAACCGGCCGGAGACGTCCTTCGAGCGGATGATGCGGATCCAGCAGGGGGTCGGCCCCTCACCCGACGTGGTGGGAGCGGCTGCCGATCCCGAGGCACCGCATGACGAGCCCGAGACGGAACCGCACGAGACAGACTGAGGGCCACTGCAGCGCCGTCCCGGGGGCTGTCAGAACGAGAATCAGAAGGTCGTCAGATGCCCGGCTCGCCGCTACTTCCTCGTTGCTGAACCATGGGTGACGGGCCAAACGGAGGGCGACGGCAGGATCCGGCACCTGTCCTGAGCAGGCCCGATGGACGGAAGCAGACGGGCTGGACGGACAGGATGTGACTACGGATTCCACAAGGGCGTCAGGACTCGGTCTTGAAGTAACCGGCCACGCGTACCTTGCTGTGTCTGTCAGGCAGACACAGCGTTGGGCCGTCCACCAGCGGGAACAGGTTCGTATTGTGTAAGGCTGGGTGCGCCCGGCCGATCGCGCCAGGGCGCGAACCGTCGAGTTCGCGCCGCCTGGCACGCGGAACCACGATATAACGCGGTCGCGACCTTCGACGCGGATCTCGTGGACGAGCGCCCGGAGGATCGCCTTGCGCGCTGGCACGGTGCCGCCGATGACGGCCTTCTCGATGTGTTGTCGCATCTCGTCGATCACCTCGGCGTCGGGTGCGGTGGCCGACGCCTGCTGAACGGCGACGACCAGCTCCTCACGCCGTTGGCGGAGGTTGCGCACCTTGGCGGCGAGCCCCTCCAGACGCTTGGCGCACTGGGCTTCGGACAGCGTCCCGGACTCGAACGCCGAGAGGTAGCGCTCGATGGCGTCTTCGGCCTTGGTGATCCCCGCCTCGACGACGGCCTTGTCGAAGAGGTCGGTGCGCTCGTAGGTGCAGAGGAGCGCGTCGAGGATCTCCGCGTCCAGCGCTTCTGCCGGCAGGCGCTCGGCTGGTGAGCGCCTTGTCGGCCCGCCAGAGCGACGTGTCGAGATCCTCGCCGCGTTCGGCCGCGACCACCATCGCGCCCAACTGGTCGAGCACGTAGTGGTACGGGAGGCTCGCGTAGCGGTTGGAAGCGGTCGAGGAGCCGGAGTCGGTAGAGCGTGGTCAAGCGGTGCTGGGCGGTGTTCGTGTTGTCGAAGTACATCTCGGCCAGCTGGTCGGTGGTGAACACGCGGTGTCGGTAGAGCATGGTCAAGATGATCCGGTCCCGTTCGGTCAGCCGGTGCGCCACCGACATCACGAGCCCGTCGACGGCCCTCGGCCGGAGAGAAGAAGCAGTCATGAGAACACTCCCAAGGAGTCGGGGTTCGCGACTGGCGGGGGTGGAGTAGCGACACGCTGGTCCTTTAGCGCACGCGACCCCCTCCGTTCAGGATGGGCGACCGTGCTGGCGGGGGTGCTGGCGACCGTAGTGGCGACCCGGTGGAGCCCTCTCACGCCGAGTACCCCGCACGGAGGGCCTTCGTGTGCCGAGCCGCCAGGCTGATCGCGGGCCTCTCGACCAACGGCTCGAGGTCCGCATTGTGGGAGGCCGGGTACGCCACATACGTGACCTGCAGCTTCACAGGACCCGTCCGTCCAGGGCGCGAACCCGACCGGTGATCGGGAGTGTCGCGATATCGCGATACCATGAAGTCATGGCAAAGCAAACCACGGTCAGGTTGCCCGATGAGCTGGCCGACGAAGCGGAGGCGGTTGCTCGCGTTCGCGGCACCAGCGTGAACGCGTTGATCGTCGACTCGCTCAGCGCTGAGGTTGCGCGCGTACGGGAGGACAAGGACTTCGTGACTCGCGCTCGCAAGCTGCTGGAGCGAGACAAGGAGCTCCTCGACCGACTCGCCAGGTGATGCGATACCTCAGCCTGGCCGAGTACCTCTGGCTGGCAGAGCAGGTCACCGGGATCGAGGCCGCGGTGCTCTCGAAGGCGGCGAGGATCGATCTGGCTGATTCGGCGCTGCACGCGCCTTCGGCCAGCTTCGGCGGCGAGGAGTTCTACCCCGACGTCATCGACAAAGCGGCCGTGCTCACCTGTCGCCTCGCATGGAACCACCCCCTCCCCGATGGGAACAAGCGTGCTGCATGGGCCGCGCTCGTCCTCTTCCTCGATCTCAACAGGATCGTCTGGTCGCCGGATCCGCCTGATGTCGACGACGCCGAGCAGGCCATGCTGGCTGTGGCTGCACATGAGGTCGACGAGTCCTGGTTCGCCGACTGGCTTCGCCAGCGGGTGGAGATGACCTGAGTCTGGATCCACCGATTTGTAACAGCTGACTCGCAGCGGGCATTCGCGTAAAAGGCCTCCCGGGCTGGGAGAATGACGGTGCTCTACGCCGCCGGACCCCCAACCCGAGGAGGCACTTTCAGTGACCGCAGTCTCGCGCGGAATTGACCGCATCGAGGTAACATTCGACGATCCGAACCTGGTCGCTAACGCCGGGCTGCTGCTCATGGCGACGCTCGTGGGTCGCCTGGGTCTCGAGAAGCTCATCAACAGCACCGTTCGCATGGCCGGGCGCATCGGCGGGGCGCGCCCGGGACGCAAGGTTCTCACCCTCGTACACGCCATGGTGGCCGGCGCCACCCATATAGATCACGCAGATGTGCTGCGCTCCGGTTCGACAGCGGCGGTGCTCGGCCACACGGTGATGGCACCCTCGACGCTCGGCACGTTCCTGTGGGCCTTTACCTTCGGGCATCTGCGTCAGCTGGACAAGGTAGTAGGCGAGTCCCTTCGCGGAGCCTGGGCCCTAGGTGCAGGACCAGGACCAGGGGACTTGGTCATCGACGTCGACTCCACCATCTGCGAGCTGTGCGGGCACACAAAGCAAGGAGCTGGCTTCGGCTACACCAAGGTCCGCTGCTATCACCCGATCCTCGCCACCCGGGCCGGTACCGGCGAGGTGCTCCATGCGCGGCTGAGAAAGGGGCCGGCCAACACCCAGCGCGGGGCCAAGCGCTTCATCGAGGAACTCGTCGCCCGCCTGCGCCGGACCGGTGCGATAGGCGAGCTCGCCATGCGTTTCGACGCCGGCTTCTACAACCAGGTGCTGCTCGAGACCCTCGAGCGTCTGGGCGTGCGCTACTCGATGGGGGTGCGCATCACGAGGCATCTGGCCAGGGCGATCGAGAGCATCGACGAGGGCGACTGGCGCCGCATCGTCGACTACAGCCTCGACGGGGTGGCCGAAGTGGCCGAGACCACCTACAAGGGTCGTCGCCTCATCGTGCGCCGCATCCGCACCCTCCATGGCCAGCAACCGCCAGGTCGAGTAGCGCAAGGGCATGACGATGTGGGCGACCACCTCGCGTACGCTCCATCCGGCACACAGGCTGGGACGGTCCCACTCCCCGGGGGACTGCGCGGCCAGCAGTTCGGTGAGCCGACGACGGTGATCGACGATCATCGCCACCAGCAGTGCGTCGTCGGTTGCCATCACCGTTTGGCTGAACCGGTGAGCTTGGCGAGATGGGCGGCTAAGCGGTCGAGCGAGGTCAAGAACCCGGCCTGGGCTTCGGGACGGCGGAACGCTTCGGGCACGTTGGTCTGGTGGATGTGGACCTCGGTGCGATCCTCGCCCACGTCGGTGAAGGTGGCGGTGACGGTCATCCCGCTGTGCACTTCGGTCCACACGAGCAGCTCCGGCTCGATGATCTTTACATAGGTCGCGCTGGTCGGGTACTCGCTGCCGTCGGCATCGTTGACCATGACGGTTTCGAACACCCCGCCCGGGCGGGGGTCGACCCGAATGCGCTCCAGGGGAGCAGTAGTTCCTTGCGGCCCCCAGAAGTGAGTCAGGTGCTCCGGCTCGATCATGCAACGGAACACAAGCGGGCGCGGCGCGTCGAAGACTCGGGTGAAGGACAGCTCCCCTGCTTCCGACTGCTGGTCGTTCATGGGCCCTTCCTGCCTCCTCGCTGGTCGGTTTGGATATCGCGCAGATGGGCGTCGAGCTTGTCGAACCGTTTGTCCCAGACCCGGCGGTGCTCCTCAATCCACTCGAGCGCCGCGTCGAGGGCGGCTCGTTCCAAATGGCATGGCCGGAACTGGGCATGCCGGGATCGCGAGATCAACCCGCACCGCTCCAGTACCTTCAGGTGCTTCGAGATACCTGGCAGGGTCATGGCGAACGGGGCGGCCAGCTCGTTCACCGTGGCGTCCCCTCGCGCCAGGCGACCGACGATGGCCCGCCTCGTAGGATCGGCGAGCGCGGTGAAGGTGGCGTTGAGTCGTTCCTCGGTCAGCGGCACCGTTCACACCTCATGGCGAGTACTGTACCTGTGGGTTAGTTAGCTGTCAAGTTATATAATGTTTGACGGTCTCGAGCCGCTACAGAGTCGCAAATCCAGTGTTGGGCGTTCTGAAGTTGTCTCCGCAACGCTCCGTTCCGCCCGTCGCGACGACCTATTGGGCGATTGGCTTGCCCAATCAGAGACGTGAGTTCGGTCCCGAGCGCACGCAGAATAACGACCGGGACCCGGCGTTCCGGGACGGTCGCACGCCTCATCGACGACACCCGTTCCGGGGCCCATCCTGGCGGCTGAGTGCCGGGCACCAACAACTTGAAGCCCCTGGTCCTGAAGGGCCAGGAGGCTTCAACACCACACTCTTTGACCCAGCTGTAGCACCTGGAGAAGAGCTCGCTGAACTCTACCGTGACCGCTGGACCATCGTTATGTCATCTCTAGTGGTGTCAACTCGCCTCTGAAGAGGTCCAGATGGTACGGGTCTCGACGTGGCCGTGGCTCTTGTAGCTCTCGGTGTAGGGCTTCGACCACTTCTGCTCTTCGAGCGTAGCGATCGCCTCGTAGAGCTTGGGCTGGTTCCCGCAAGCGCCAAGAGAAAGTCGGCCGACTTCTCTTCTATCAATGACGTTGCATGCTCCCGTTGCGTTTCGGTGCGCTTGCCGGTGCAAGTCCGGTCCGGGTAGTGACTAAGCAGCCCGGTAGCTGGTGGCCCGCGGAAGGGGAGACCCGACTGTCGAAGAAGCGCCATGACAAAGGCGCCTTGGGCGTCGAGCAAGGGTGCGGTCAGTACGATGAGGAACCGTGCATCGTCGTCAATTACACCCCCACGGAGACGTGGGGCTAAGCGGGAGCCGAGCCTGTACTTCCTGGGCGAAGGCCATCTACGGTGCGAAGGCCTTTGACGTGCAGCACCCAAGAACCCGTCGGTGTACAGAGCGCGGAACGCTCATAGAGTCCACTGACGAAACAGCAGAGATCCGTCCCTGCACTGCCAAGATGGCCGCGGGCTGCCGACCTGCGATGCCCGGTAACAGCGAGGCCTATGAGCAGTGGCCTATAAGCAGTGATCCTGCGAAAGAGTGGATCGCCGAGCGGAAGTCGGAGGAGTCGGTAGTAGCGGAGATGGTCGGGACAGCATAACCCGTTGGATCGAAGGGCCTCTAGCCAGGTGGGCTGGGCGACCGACGACGACTGTGGGATTGACCTTCGGGCTATTCACCCACCCGTCATTGACGCTGAGGTCAAGGAATCGGAGGCGCAGCTTGGGTCGCCCGCCAACGTCGGTGGCATCGCGGAATGCGGACGATCGACTGCCTGGGGGAAAGCCGGATGAGGGAGAACTTCATGTCCGGTTTGGGAATGGAGCCGCTAGGGAGGTCGTTGTCCAGACTGGCTGAGATGGGTGAGACAGCGTAACGCCCAGCACCCGACACAAGGTCAAAAGAGCGGCTGAACCAGTAGCCTCCCTTACCACCGAGCGGATGGGTGAGGTCATGGGCCGGGAGCCTTCGAGCTCGCTGGATGAACGCTCGGCTTCCACGCTTGGGCGGCGACTTGGAGGATGTCCCAGGGTGAGCCGAGGGGTGGGGTGTAGGACAGGTCGAGGTCGGAGAGCTCCTCGACGCTCATGTGGTGGTATAGGGCTGTGGCCGCGGTGTCGATGCGTTTGGCAACGCCGGTGGCGATGGCGCCGAGCATCTGGACGCCGAGAAGCCGGCCGGTTCGGGTGTCGCCGGTGATGCGCACGTGCACTGGTTGGGCGCCGGGGTAGTAGGCCTTGTGGTCATCTGCGGTGACCGCCACGGTCCAGGGGGCGAGACCGGCGGCAGCGGCCTCATGGTGGCGCAGACCGGTGCGGGCGACGACGAGGTCAAAGATCTTCACGACTTGGGTGCCGAGCGAGCCGGCGAATATCCGCT
>JAJYSF010000020.1 GCA_021793715.1 Actinomycetes bacterium | reverse complement strand
TGGTTACCTAGCGGGCCATCACCCAGAATGTTCCACATCTTGACTCCCCTAAACTGCTTGTGGCGAAGGAATAAATAAGAACTATACCTGAGTAAATTACACGCGTGTCATCCTTGGGAGTCAAGGATTCTGTGCTATTTGTGGAAAATTCTCACTTTCTATCCTGCCCCGGCCACGCAACCGGTTGGGCTGAGCCCGGCGAGGCGACCCGCCGGCAGGACGCCGTGAAGGCGCCCGGTCCCGCACGGGTTCCCCGGAGTCGTATCGTAGGCACATGCGCTCAATCGTCGATCTCGTCACTGATCTCTCCGCTCGCCCGCACCCCTGCCTCACCTGGTACGGCGGTGAGAACGAGCGCGTCGACCTCACGGGAAAGACCGGCTCGAACTGGATCATCAAAGCGGCGAACCTGCTGAGCACGGAGCTCGCCTGCGAGCCGGGCTTGAAGGTCTGGCTCGATCTGCCCGCACACTGGCGTTCCCTGGTGTGGGCGCACGCCGCGTGGTGCCTGGGGGCAGAGGTCACGTTCTCCGGCGAGGATGCCGATATCGCGATCACTGCCACGCCCGGTGAGGCGCACGCCCACGTAGAGACGGTGGTCATCGCACTTGCCACCCTCGCCCGCCGGGTCGAGGATCTTCCCGCGGACGCCGTCGACGGCGCCGCCGATCTCATGACGCAAGCGGACGATTTCATGTTCCCACCCGAAGGCGGCCCGGATGATGAGACCGGCCTCGGACTGACCCAGCAGGAGCTCCTCGCCGCGCGTCCGAAGCTGCGTCGTTCCTCGACAGCTGCGGCGCAGGTGGGCGCGCCCGCCGGGGACGCCGACCCCGACGGGCTCCCCGGTGGGAGGGTGCTCGTGGTCGGGGCGAGCCTGCCCGTGCTTCTTGCGCAGGTCTCCCCCGTGTGGGCTGGCGGCGCGAGCGTCGTCATCGCCGGCGACGATTCCGTCGCGGAGGCCGAAGGGGTCAGCCACGTCGCCCGCACCGCCGCGCCGGCATGAGGCAGCCCGAAGGGCGCCCGCTCAACGGTGAGAACCCCGCCCGCCGCTGCGCCGCGGGGGTGAAGACACAACTTCTTCACGTGATCGCTCTAGTTACTATCCAATTTTTAGAAATTTCGACCGTAAACTGACAACTGATGAGTACCCCTTCCACCCCGACGGGGCGGCCAGTGCGCCGCCACGGCACGTCGGCTGCTCCGAGCCGGGTGCCGCGCGTCATCGTCCTTTCCGTGCTCGCCGTCCTGCTTTTCACTGCCACGTTCGCGGGGACCGTGTACCAAGACTTCTCCAGCCGCCTGCAAGCGCAAAGCTCCGATATCAGTGACTTGCTCGGCACTTCCCGCCCTTCCGCAGACGACTCCGAGGAACGCAACCCCACCGACTCCTGGGAGGGGCAGGACCTCAATATCCTCATTCTGGGCTCGGACAGCCGCGACGAAGGGAACGAGGAGTTCGGCGACTTCGAGGGGATGCGCTCCGACACGGCGATGATCGCTCACGTTGCCGCCGACCGTTCCCGGGTGGATGTCGTCTCGATCCCTCGCGATCTCATCGTGGAGATCCCCCCGTGCCCGCAACCCGGCGGGGAGTACTCCTACGCGCGCCCCCTCGGTTCCAACGAACACAACGGCACGCGGTTCAACGCAGCGTTCTCCATCGGATCGGGCGGCAGCGATGTCCGCCACGGCGCCGCCTGCGCGATCCTCACGGTCGAGGCGATGACCGACATCTATATCGACGACTGGGCGGTCGTCGATATGGACGGCTTCCGCACGATGATCAACGCCATTGGTGGCGTGGACATGTGCATCGAAGAAGACATCGACGACTGGCGGGCCGAGCTCAATCTCAAGGCGGGCTGTCAAACGCTCGACGGCGACCAAGCGTTGGGGTTCGCCCGTGTCCGCAAGGGCATCGGCGATGGTTCTGACATCGGCCGGATCGACCGCCAGCAGGAGCTCATGGGGGCGATGGCCGAGCAGACCCTCTCGGCGGGCGTGCTTGCCAATCCCTCGAAGCTGCTGCCGCTGCTGAGCTCGGTCGCCGAGTCCCTTCACACCAGCGAGCGTCTCGGGAACCTCAATAACCTCGCGGGCCTCGCCTACTCCCTACGGGACCTCGATTCCGAGGACATCCACTTCCTCACCCCGCCGCTGGGGTACAGCGGCCCGGTGGTGCTCCAAACCTGGGAGATGGAAGAGATCTGGGAGAATCTGCGCGAAGATGAGCCGTTGCCGAAGGACGTTGATGAGGAAGATGACGCCGAGACGGAACCGGAAAACACCGAGGACCCTGCAGGCTGAGCCCGTGCCCAGTGCAGTAGGATCACACCCTAACTGGTCAGGAGGTGCACCGGCGGTATGAACACCCCACCACGCAAGCCACCGCGGCCGGTTCCGCCGCGCTCCTCAAGCGCTCGGCCCGGCGGGTCCGCCAAGCCGCTGCCGCCCGAAGGCTCGGGCGCCAGCCCGTCGGGAGCAAACCCCACGTCCCCGCCACCGGGTTCCCCGCCCCCGCGCCGTAGTGTTCGGCAGCAGCCCACGGCTCCGGGGCGCCCCACCCGGGTGATGCCCCAGCAGCCCGCAGATCGCCCTCCCGGGCAGCCGATCCACCCCCCGGCGCAGCCGTTGCCGCAATCGGGGATGGGCGCGGTCAATCGCACCCAGTTGCTACCGCAGGATTCGCAACCGGCGGGCCCGGGCCACCAACCCGGCCCGCCTCCGCGCCAGCCCGCCGCCCCGGGTGGTTATGCTCCCTCGGCGCGGGCGCCGCGGCGGCGCCGGCGGCCGGGACGACGCGTGCTCGTCGTGCTGCTCGTGCTCCTGCTCGCATGGCCGATCGGGTTGCTCGTCTGGGCCAACGGCAAACTCACCCACGTCGATGCGCTCTCGCAGGCACCCGCGGGCGAGTACACCACCTATTTGCTCGCCGGTTCCGACTCCCGCGGCGATGGCTACTTCGAGAACGACTCCACCCAGGGGCAGCGCTCAGACTCCATCATGCTGCTCACCGTGCCGAGTTCAGGAACCACCTCCCTCATCTCGATCCCCCGCGACACCTTCGTCCAGATCCCGGGGCACGGGGGAAACAAGATCAACGCCTCCTACTCCCTCGGCGGCCCGGAACTACTCGTGGCGACGGTGGAGGGCTTCACCGGGATGAAGGTCGACCATTACGCCGAGATCGGCATGGGCGGGGTCGCGGAGATCGTCGACGCGCTCGGGACCATCAACCTCTGCTCCGACCTCTCCGTCGACGACCCCAAATCGGAACTCACCTGGACCCCCGGCTGCCACGACGTCGACGGGGCGACCGCCCTCGCCTTCGGGCGGATGCGCTATCAGGACCCAGAGGGGGACATCGGCCGGGCCGATCGCCAGCGCCAGATCATCCAGGCGGTGACGAAGGAAGTGGCGAGTCCATCCGTACTCAACCCCGCCCGCCAGTTGAAGCTCATGAACGCGGGAGTGGGCGCCCTCGCCGTCGATAATGATTCCAACATCATCGACCTCGGCCGACTCGCTCTCGCCTTCCGCAACGCGTCCGGTTCCGACGGCGTCCGCGGCACCCCGCCGATCTCTTCGGCGAATTACCAGCCCGGCGGGATCGGCTCAGCTGTCCTCGTCACCGAGGAGGACGCCGCGTGGTTCTTCGACCGCGTCGCCGACGGCTCGGTCTCCAGCGACGACGTCGATTAGCGCCCGCGCCCCGGGGGGAACCTTAGAGCTGCTCGCTCAGGCGCGCGCCCTTGCGGCGCGCGGTCTCCCGGAGCTCCTGCTGGAAGGCGGTCATCCGGGCCCGCCGGTTCGCCGCGGCGTCGCCTTCACCCGCGCCGAGGATCCGCGCCGCGAGCAGCCCGGCGTTACGCGCACCGCCGATCGAGACGGTCGCAACCGGCACGCCCGCGGGCATCTGCACGATCGAGAGCAGCGAATCCATCCCGTCCAGATGCTTCAACGGCACGGGCACCCCGATGACCGGCAGCGGCGTGACCGAGGCGAGCATGCCCGGCAGGTGGGCGGCCCCGCCGGCGCCGGCGATGAGGACTCGAATGCCGCGCTGTTCGGCTTGCTCCCCGTAGGCGATCATCTCCGTGGGCATCCGGTGCGCACTGACGACCTTGGCTTCGAAGGGGAGGTCGAATTCCTCGAGCGCGCCGGCGGCTTCGCCCATGACCGGCCAATCGGAATCGGAGCCCATGACGAGGCCGACGAGGGGGTTCATGCGATCTCCTTGCTATCGAGTCGGGGGTTCTGCCCGGTTTGGGCCGCCGGCGAGGTGGCGGCGTCGTCGTCACCGGCGCCCTCACCGCGCAACAGTGCGACGGCGGCACGCGCCCGGGCGAGCATCCGCTCCGGATCGTTTCCGGTAATGGTAACGTGCCCGAGTTTGCGCCCGGGCCGCACCGATTTGCCGTACAGGTGCACTTTCGCCTCCGGGTATCGGCGCAGCACCTCGGGGTAGGCCGCTCGTGGGTCCTCGAGCGCGGAGCCGAGCAGGTTCACCATCACCGCATGCCCGCAGGTGGGCTCCGTGGCCCCCAGCGGGAGATCGAGCACCGCGCGCAGGTGTTGTTCGAACTGGCTCGTGCGGGAGGCTTCGATGGTGACGTGGCCGGAGTTGTGGGGCCGCATCGCGAGCTCGTTGACGAGCAGCTCCCCGGTATCTGTTTCGAAGAGTTCGACGGCGAGAACGCCGGTGACCCCGAGCGTCGAGGCCACCTGGTGGGCGATGCGCAGAGCGGTGGTCTTTGCTTCGTCTGTCAGCGGCGCGGGGCAGATCACCTCCGCACACACCCCGTTCTCCTGCACGGTTTGCACGACCGGCCAGGCGACGAACTGCCCGTTCGGGCGCCGGGCCGAGAGCGCTGCGAGCTCCCGGACGAAGTTCACCTTTTCTTCGGCGAGCACCTCACCGCGCGGGGAGTTCAGCCATTGCCCTACCGCATCCCAGCCCTCGCGGTCTTCGCGGTCGAGGACCACGACGCCCTTGCCGTCGTAGCCGCCCGTGGGCACCTTCACGATGATGGGCCAACCGGCTTCGTCACCGAAATCGCGCACCTCCTCGGCCGTGCGCGCGGCCGCCCACCGCGGGCACGGGACTCCCGCCTCGGACAGCGCGCGGCGCATATGAATCTTGTCCTGCGCCGCGGCGAGCGCCTGCGCGCTCGGTTGGATATTCACGCCCTCCTCGGCGAGCGTTTCGAGGGTGTGGGCGGGGATGTGCTCGTGTTCGAACGTGAGCACATCGGCGCCGCGGGCGAGCTCGCGCATCGCATCGAGATCCGCGGGGAGGCCGACCGGTGAGTCCGCAAGCACCTGTGCGGCCGAGCCATCGGCTGCCTCCACCAGGGCACGGAGGGTGATGTGTAGGGCCGAGGCGGGCTGCGCCATCATCCGAGCAAGTTGGCCGCCACCGACGACGGACACGAGATATCCCATGACCCTTAAGCCTACTGGCTGGGCGCGCGGGCCCGGACCCGGTCCAACGCGATCCGCCCCACTCGTTAGACTGCGGGAGTGCGATCTGTGAAGAACTGGGCCGAGCTGCTCCGGTTTGCCACCGTCGGCTTCAGCGGAGTTGCCATCAACATGGTGACGATGATCGTGCTCACCCTGCTCGGCCCGGACCCCGAAGGCGCGGTCCTTGCGATCCCGGCCAGCGAATTCCACGTTCGCTGGTACCACGTGTTCTCGTTCGCGGCGTTCCTGGTAGCCAACCTGTGGAATTTTCAGCTCAACCGCTCCTGGACGTTCCGCAGCGCCGGCGCCTGGTGGCGCGAGTACCGCGCGTTCCTCGCCGTGGGAGTACTCGCCCAGGTGCTGGGGCTGGGACTGCTCACCCTCCTCATGCACGCGCACTCCCCGATCGCCCTGCCCCGGGCGATATTCGATGATTCCTCGTTCCTGCTGACCCGGGTGTACTGGGCTCAGCTCATCATGATCGGGGTGGTCACGCCCGTATCGTTCCTGCTCAATAAGTTTTGGACGTTTCGCCGGCCGAGGCGGTGCTCGAGCTCCGACCCCGCACGCGCCGGCTCGCCGCGGAAGTAGCGCCGCAACACCCGGTGCCAGTTGTTGGCGGGGAGCTCGGGGTAGAGCAGGCACATCCCCACCCCGTACTTGCTCACCGAAACGGGCCGGATCCCCACGGAGCGCAGGTCTCGGTCGATCGGGCTTTGCCCCGTAGCAGACTTCGTTTCCACGAGCACCTCGTTCGGGCCCTCAGCGGTCTCCGCCCGACCCGGCGTGCCGGCCGAGATGAACCGCAGGCCCAGATCGCACGTGATCCGATTGCCTCCCTGCAGGAACGTCGCCCGGTCGTAGTGGGAGTCCAGCACCGGGCGAAGTTCGGCCGCGATCCCGGGCATCCGCGGGATCTGTTGCTCGATGAACTCCAGCGCGGGTGCGTCGAGCTCCGGCGCCCCGGGCAGGGCGATCCGTTCTTTTACGGTCTCCCCGCGTCTACCCTTCGATTTCACCTCCAGGAAGGAGTCCCCCGTCGCGTACGTGCGGATCCGCACCTTGTTCCGGTGGCGGCGGTCTTGGACGTGATGGCGAAAGAAGTGGAAGCCCGCGGTGTCGAAATACGTGGACCGGTATTCGTGCACCCGCTCCTGCCCGATCTCTAGAATCCGCAGACCGGAGTACTCGGCGAGCAGCTCCCCGAGCAGTTCGCGAGGAACGAAGTACTTCTGGTCAAGCCGGGTCATCAGGGCGGCCTCCGCGTTCATTTGCGCCAGCGAGATCGGTTTGGCGCTCGCGGCGACGCGTTCCAGCATTCCGGACCTCGGTGCAAAGGGGTGGAAGCTCATGCCCACTGCCCCGCCGGGTGTTCGTGGGCCACCGCGTCGCCGCGGCCTACCGAGGGCGGGCGCTGGCCCGCGGTCTTCGTGGGGCTCAGGGCGCGGTAGCGGACGTCAACGATCGTGGTGTCGCGCACGAGGTCAATGCCGAGCACCTCCGTGCGCGGATCGGAGAACCCGAGGCGAGTGAGGTGGGCGTCCAACGCCGCGTCGTCGAGGATCGCGCGGTCGAGCGTGATCGTCACGCGCCGGGCACGGGCGGCGATCCGGGGGTGGTCGACGACGTACATGACGAGCACGACGAGCGCGGACAGTGCCGGGGTCACCCAGAACGGGTCGGGGTGCAGGCCCGCGAGCAGACCCAGCGCGAGGGAGATGAAGTAGTAGGCGATTTCCTGTTGCGTGATCTGGTCCGAACGCAGCCGGATGATCGACAGGATCCCGAACAGCCCGATTCCGAGCCCGAGCCCCACTTCCATCGACCCCAGTGCGAGCGTCACCGCAACCACACCGACGTTCAGCGCGATGAACGCGAGCAACAGGTCGCGGCGGCGGTGCCGCCGGAAGTACAGGACGTAGGCGACGATCGTGATGGCGATGAGATCTGTGGCGAGTGCGATAAGAAACATGTGTGTTTACCTCCTGATCTCTACCCTGCGGCGCCAACGTAAAGCCGCCATGAAAGAAAAATGAGAGGTCTCACATGTGCACCGATCGCAGCCGCCCACACCGCCGGGGCGGGCGGGGCGCTCCTAGTCGGGCAGAAGCCGGTAGCCCGCGCCCCGCACCGTCTCGATCCGGTCGGTCCCGAGCTTGTTGCGCAGGTAGCGCACATAGACGTCGACGACGTTGGAACCTGGATCGAAGTCGAAGCCCCAGACCCGGGAGAGGAGCTGCTGGCGGCTGAGCACTTGGTCGGGGTGGCGCATGAACTCCTCCAACAGCGCGTATTCGCGGGTGGTGAGCTCGATCGTCTTCTCCCCTACGAGCGCCCGGCGCGTGCGCACGTCGAGGGCGAGGTCAGCAACCCTCAGCACGGTCGCCTCCCCCGCGCTCGTGGAACGAAGCCGTAGGCGCACGCGAGCGAGCAACTCATCGAAGGAGAAGGGTTTGCGCATGTAGTCGTCCGCGCCGCCGGAGAGCCCGGCGACGGTGTCTTCAACCGCGTCGCGCGCCGTGAGGATGATGATGGGAATGTCGATGCGCTCCGCCCGGATCCGGCGCAGCACGCTGAACCCGTCGAGCCCCGGCAGCCCGAGGTCCAGGATGAGGAGATCGAAGTCCCGCGCGAGTTCCACGGCCGCGTGACCGTCGGGCACCGCGTGGGTCTGGAACCCTTCCGCCCGGAGCCCCTTTTCAACAAAATCCGCGATGCGCTGCTCGTCCTCGGCGATGAGTATCCGGTTCATTCTTCCTCCCTAACCGGCAACACTAGCGTGAACGTGGCTCCGCGCCCGGGGCTGGAATCCACGGTCACCTCTCCGCCGTGCGCCTGGGCGATCCGGCGGACGATCGCGAGACCGAGCCCGCTGTTGCGCTCCCTGCTCTTCTCCGGGCCCGAACGCACGAACCGCTCGAAGATGCGGTGCTGGTCTTCTCTCGCGATCCCGCTGCCCTCATCACGCACCCACAGGTAGATCTTTCGGTCCTCACCGTCACCGCCGAGCCGCCCCCCGAACGCGACCGCCATGCCCTCCTTCGTGTGAGCGACCGCGTTGGCGGCCAACTGGAGCAACGCCTGAGTGAGGCGCTCGGGGTCGACGAGCGCATCGGCCTCGGGCGTCTCGTCCAGGCTCCACTGCCGGTCGGCGAGCCCGGTGGCTTTGGCGAAGGTCTCGACGATGAGTTCGGTGAGGTTGGTGCGGGTCACCCGAACGAAATCCGGGCGTTCGCTTCGGGCGAGCATGATGAGATCGTCGATGAGCCGGCCCATCCGGTGCAGTTCGTCGTTGACGAGGGTGAGGGTCGCGCGCTGCTCCTGGGGATCCTCCCCCATCACCTCCAGGTGCCCCCGGATGATCGTGATCGGCGTACGCAACTCGTGCCCGGCGTCGTCGAGGAACTGCCGTTGCCCCTCGAACGCCCCCGCGAGCCGGTCGAGCATCCCGTTGAACGTGCGGGCGAGCCCGGCGACGTCATCGTTTCCGACGACGTCGATGCGCCGGTCGAGGTCGGTCTCGCTGATGACGGCGGCAGTGCGTTGCAGCTCCCG
>JAJYSF010000019.1 GCA_021793715.1 Actinomycetes bacterium | reverse complement strand
GCGTCACTTCTTCCACTGATCCGCGGCACCACGCGCGACAGCCTTTCAGCATGACGTATGCTGAAAGGCTGTCGCTTTCTGCGCAATCATCTGTGGGGATCCATGTCTTCTCAAAACGCCTCTGGCGCGCGTTCGCGCCTTCCGCTCCACCGCGCCCTTCTGCGACTCCTGCCCTTCGCACGGAAGGACCTTCCGCGTATCGCGCTCGGCGGGTTCTCGGCGCTGGGGGCGTCGATCGTGGCGCTGCTGATCCCGACCGCACTCGAATGGATCGTCGGCGGACCGATTTCCAGCGGTGCGACGAGCGCCGTGGTGTGGGGCGCTGTCGCGGTTCTCGGCCTGGGGCTCCTTGAAGCAGGCCTGGTCTGGCTGCGCCGCTGGCTCGTGCTCGCCCCGGCCACTGCAATCGAATACAACCTCCGGCAGCGGTTCTACAACCGCCTCCAGAAGCTCCCGATCGAGTTCCACGACCGGTGGCAGGGCGGTCAGCTGCTCAGCCGCATGATGCAGGACCTCGGCGTGATCCGTCGCTGGATGGCGTTCGGTCTCATCATGCTCGTGGTCAACCTGCTGACGGTCGTGCTCGGATCGGTGCTGCTGTTCCAGTGGCACTGGATGCTCGGCACGATCTTCGTGGTGTCCGGCATTCCGCTGTGGATCAGCGCCGTGCGCTTCGAGCGGACCTACGGGCGCCTGGCGCGCATGAGCCAGGATCAGCAGGGTGACATCGCGACGAGCGTGGAGCAGAGCGTGCATGGCATCCGCGTGCTCAAGGCATTCGGCCGCGGCCCGTACGCGCTGCAGAAGTTCCGTCGACAGGCCGAGACGCTCCGCGGCACCGAGATGCAGAAGGCTCGCGCAATCGCTGGCATCGACTTCGTGCTCGTCCTCATGCCGGAGCTCGCCTTCGCGGCGTCGCTCGCGCTGGGGATCTGGCTCGCGGCGACGGGACAGATCGCCATCTCCGAGCTGTTCGCATTCTTCGCGATGGCGACGATCCTGCGCTGGCCGATCGAGTCGATCGGATTCCTGTTCTCCTTCATGCTCGACGCCCGCACGGCGACGGACCGCGTGTTCGAGATCTTCGACGCGGTCGACACGATCACCGACCCGGCCGAGCCGGTCACGATCGCCGAGCCACGGGGTGCGCTCGTCTTCGATGACGTGCACTTCCGCTACCAGGACGCGCGCGACCACGAGCGCGATCTGCTCGATGGCATCGAGCTGTCGGTCGAACCGGGCGAGACGATGGCGCTCGTGGGGCTGACCGGATCCGGCAAGACGACGCTGACGACGCTGCCGACCCGGTTGTACGACGTGACGGAGGGAAGCGTCACACTCGACGGCGTCGACGTGCGCGACCTCGCGCTCGTCGAGCTGCGCACGCACATCGCGACCGCCTTCGAGGACGCGACACTGTTCTCCGCCTCGGTGCGCGAGAACGTGCTGCTCGGACGCGACGACCTCGACGTCTTCTCGGAGGAAGCCGAAAGTGTGCTCCGCGAGGCGCTGGGCGTTGCCCAGGCAGAGTTCGTCGACGACCTGCCGGAGGGCACCGAGACGATGATCGGCGAGGAGGGGATGAGTCTCTCCGGTGGACAGCGCCAACGACTCGCTCTGGCACGCGCGGTCGCCGCCCGGCCGCGCGTGATCGTGATGGACGACCCGCTGTCGGCGCTCGATGTCAATACGGAAGAGCGCGTGCAGGTCGAGCTGAAGCGCGTGCTCGCCGGCACCACGGCCCTGATCATCGCGCACCGGCCATCGACGGTCGCGCTCGCCGACCGCGTTGCGCTTCTCGAAGACGGCCGGATCTCCGCCGTCGGAACCCACAGTGAACTGCTCGCCGGGTCGGCGAGCTACCGACGGGTGCTCTCCAGCCTCGAGGCCGAGGACCGCGAGGAGAGCGCGCAGCGCCTTGACCCCGCGCAGGAGCTCGACGAGCAGAAGGAGACGGGACGATGAGCGGAACCGTCCACGGCGTCGCCGGCGAAGACCGCAGCGACTACACGAAGGTCGAGAGTAAGGCGATCCGGAGTCGTTCCTGGCGTCTGCTCCTGTCCCTCATCGCGCCCATGAAGTGGCGCGTGATCCTCACGGCGGTCGTCGTCGTCGCGCAGACGGCCGTGCGCGTGCTCGGACCCGCTCTGCTCGGCCTCGGTCTCAACGCGGCGCTGCCAGCGGTGCTCGAGGGAGAGGACTGGGGGCCGACGTGGCTGATCGCGGGAGCGTACACCGGCACCGCCATCGTCGGCGCGGCCCTCCTCGCCTGGTACGACCTGCTGGCGGCCCGCGTCACGCAGACCGTGCTGCTGGATCTGCGTACGCGCGTGTTCCGCCACACGCAGAGACTGAGCCTCGAGTTCCACGAGACCTACACATCGGGTCGCATCATCTCGCGTCAGACGAGCGACCTCGACACCATCCGCGAGCTGCTCAACGGCGGCCTCACGCAGCTCGTCAACGGCGTGCTCTATGGCGTCTTCACCTTCGTTGCGCTCGTGATCGTCGACTGGCAATCGGGCCTCGTCATCGTCGTCATGCTCGTGCCGCTCTCGCTGCTGCTGCGGTGGTTCTACCGCCGTTCGCAGCTCGCCTACCGCTCGACGCGCGTCATCAGCGCGCAGGTGATCGTCAAGTTCGTCGAGACGATGACCGGGATCCGCGCCGGCAAGGCGTTCCGCAGCGAGCCGCGCAACGAGGTGACCTTCGGCAAGCTGTCATGGAACTACCGCGAGGCGAACATGCGCGTGATCCGCCTGTTCGGCACCTTCGAGCCCGCGCTGATGGCGATCTCGGCGTTCGCGATCGGCATCGTCGTCCTCTGGGGCGGCGTGCGGATCACGTGGGAGGAGTTCTCCGTCGGCCTGCTGCTGAGCGTCGTGCTGTACGTGCGCAACTTCTTCACGCCGCTGCAGGAGGTGGCGATGTTCGTCAACTCCTTCCAGTCGGCATCCGCCGCTCTCGAGAAGGTGTCGGGCGTGCTCGAAGAAGGGCTCTCGGTCCCGGATCCCACGAACCCGGTCGCCATCGAGACGGCGCGCGGCCACCTGCTCTTCGACGACGTCACGTTCGGCTATGGCGAGGGGCGGACGGTGCTGCCGCACTTCCGTCTCGACATCCCCGCAGGGCAGACCGTCGCTCTGGTCGGTACGACCGGCGCGGGTAAGTCGACGCTCGCAAAGCTGCTGTCGCGGTTCTACGACCCGACGCGCGGCGCCGTGCGCCTCGACGGCATCGATCTGCGCGACCTCGACCCCGGCGACATGCGCCGCGCGATCGTCATGGTGACGCAGGAGGCGTATCTGTTCAGCGGATCCGTCGCCGACAACATCGCCCTCGGACGCCCGGGCGCTTCGCCGGAAGAGATCATCGCGGCCGCGAAGGCGGTGGGCGCGCACGAGTTCATCGAGCAGCTTCCCGATGGATACGACACCGACGTCAACAAGCGCGGCGGGCGGGTCTCTGCCGGGCAGCGACAGCTCGTCTCGTTCGCGCGGGCGTTCCTTGCGGATCCGGCCGTCTTGATCCTCGACGAGGCGACGGCGTCGCTGGACATCCCGTCCGAACGCGCGATTCAAGACGCGTTGCAGACGCTGCTGGCGGATCGTACGGCGATCATCATCGCGCACCGCCTCTCGACGGTCGAGATCGCCGATCGTGTGTTGGTGATGGAGTACGGCGAGATCATCGAGGACGACAGCCCCGAGGCGCTCAAGCAGGGGGCCGGAAAGTTCGCGCAACTGCACAAGGCGTGGCAGGACTCGCTGGTCTGAATCTCGCGATCGCGAAGGGTTGGCGGCGGCGCTCCGACATATGGGGGAGGAAGGGTATCGGAGCTCCGCCGCCAGTCTGTGGGGCCGAGGCTACAGCAGGATCTCGGCGACTACTTCACCGTACTCGGATTCGCCGACGGGCGTGAAACCGACTCGGCGGAAGAAGGCCTCCGGACCGAGTTCTCCGGCTTCATAGACGACCGTGAGGCGATCGGACCCGCGACGGCGCGCCTCTTCGAGCACCGCTTCGACCGCGAACCGGCCCGCGCCACGACCCTGGGCCTCAGCGTCGACGTTGATGCGCCACAGCGCGGCACGCAGGTAGTCGCTCGGTGCCTCGGGATCGAAGTACGCGCGAATGAAGGCGACGACACCGCCCTCGCCATCGATCACGACCCGCTGCCAGGTCTTCTGCGGGTCGGCGACGCCCATTTCGACCGCGTAGGTCGTGGGCGCGATGAACTCTTCCTGACCCGGCTTCAGGCTCAGGCTATTGGCCGCGACGATGGTGGCGGCGGACAGCTCTTCGACGTGCAGCTCGCTCATGCCCTCAGCGTAGAGCACTCGGCGGGGCG
Organism: Actinomycetes bacterium; assembly: GCA_021793715.1. The sequence continues at coordinate 4,714 of JAJYSF010000019.1, read as the reverse complement.
ACGGGGCGGCGTTTCCCGGCATTAGTCCTGGACGGTGACGGGAGAACCGGTCTGCAGGAAGTAGTAGACCCACTCGGCGGCACTCTCGGTGAGGTTCACGCAGCCGTGGCTCATGTACGCGCCCGGGCCGAAGTTGCTGTGCCAGTAGGTGCCGTGGAAACCCTGGTCGCCGTTGAAGTAGGTGACGAAGGGGACGTCGGCCGTGCAGTAGTCGAATCGACCGCCGGGAACGTACTCGCCCTCGGCGTCGCACGAGCCCATGTCCTGGATCGTGAGCTGGCCGTAGACGGGATAGGTGCCGTTGACCGTCTCGTGACCAGGCTTGCCGAGCGCCATCGGGAAGCTCTTCATGAGCTTCTCCTCGCCGTCATTCACGGTCTCGTAGAAGTATGAGTGGCCGTCGCTCTTGTCGACGACCGCGCGACGGAAGCGCTCCGTACGCTCGTGCGTCACCTTCTCGCCCGTGAGCGCGACCTCGGCGGGCTTGAGGGACGTCAGCTGCGCCTCGATCTCCTGGGCGATGCCGTCGGTCCCCGTGACCGAGTAGCCGTCCTGACCTTCGGTGATGACCTTGCTCACGTTGCCGGACGCATCGACCACGACGTCGGCGTCGACGGGCTCCTGATCGACCTGCTGTGGCAGGGCGTCGACGTACTTCTGGATGAGGTCGGTCTTCGCCTGCACGTCGACCGTTCCGTCGTCGGTCACGGCGACGTCGAGCCAGCTGGCGACCTTCTTGGTGCCCGCCTCGTCAACGGTGTCGCCGTCGAGCGTGAAACTCACTCCGCTGATTGCCGTGTTCAGCTTCTCGGCGGTTGCGGCCGCATCCGCCTCGACGAAGGGCGCGGTCGTCTCGGTGATGGACGCGTCGACCGAGATCGACGGCGTGGTTCCCGCGGCGAGGATCGTCTCACCCGACGCGAGCGCCTGCACCGTCTGCGCGCTCGCGAGCTGCTCGGAGACCGCCTGGATGAACGCCTCGGTGTCGATGCCGTGGCCCTTTTCATCCGGCACCGCGATGTAGGAGTCGTCCTGGAACTCGACCTGCGCGTTGACGGGCGCCGTGTGGAGGTCGGGGAACGCCTTCTCGAGCGCGTCGCTCGTGACCGCCTCGTCGACAGTCAGCTCGCCCTCGACCGCGCCGGGGTTCCACTCGCCGATCTTCCACAGCGGGTAGGCGTCCTTGACGGCCTCCGCGGTCTGCTCGGCGTCGACGGCGAGACCGAGATCCTCGCCCGTGAACGATGCCGACTGCCCCTCGACCTCGACCGTGATGGAGGCGTCCTGAACGCCCGCCGACAGCGCTTCGGCGGCGCCGCCCGTGGTCTGCATGCCGACGTCGGTGCCGAGCACCGTCACGCCCGGAGCGGTGAGGGTAGTGCCGACGAGCACGAGCGCGCCCGCGGCGACGACGGAGACCACCGGGATCCCGATGCCGAGCCAGAGCTTGCGCGGGGAGCGCCTCTTCTGCTCCGGCTCCACCCACTCGACACGTGGTGCATCCCCCGGTTCGGCGGGACGCGTCGCCAGCTCGGTCATCGTTTCTCTCCCCATATCGCGCGTCGAGACGCGGTCTTCCACCGCCATGTTAGGTTGCGGATCCGACGAGTGAGCAGAAAACCGGTCACGAACAGTTCACGATCGCCTGGGCGAAGGTGACAAGATCGATGTGAACCCGCTCCATCGACCCGGAGGAACCCGTGGCTGAAGTCGTCATCGTCCCGGACCGCCCCACGGCCGGTGCCCTTGTCGCCGATCACATCGCCGCCCTCATTCGTCGTCGACCGGACGCCGTGCTGGGGCTCGCGACAGGATCCACACCGCTGCCCGTGTATGCGGCGATGCGCGAGCGACTGGCGGACGTCGATGTGTCACGCGTGCGCGGTTTCGCGCTCGACGAGTATGTGGGCATCGATCCGGCGCACCCCGAGTCGTACTCCTCGGTCATCGCGCGTGAGGTCGTCGAACCGCTCGGCCTCGACCCCGACCGGATCCTCACCCCGCCGGCCCACGACGCCGATCTCGAGGGCGCCGGCGAGCGTTACGACGCCGCGATCCGCGACGCGGGCGGCATCGACGTGCAGCTGCTGGGCATCGGCACCGATGGCCACATCGGATTCAACGAGCCGGGATCCTCCTTCGCCTCGCGCACTCGGGTCAAGACGCTCACGCGGCAGACGCGCGAGGACAACGCGCGCTTCTTCGACTCGATCGATGAGGTGCCGCGACACTGTCTGACGCAGGGGCTCGGCACGATCCGCGACGCGCGGCACCTCGTGCTCCTCGCGTTCGGCGAGGGGAAGGCGGCCGCCGTCGCCGGCGCGGTCGAGGGGCCGGTCTCCGCGCTGCTGCCCGGATCCGCGATCCAGCTGCACTCGCACGTGACGGTTGTCGTCGACGAGGCCGCGGCATCTCAGCTCAAGCTCGCCGATTACTACCGGGATACCTACGCGCACAAGCCGGAATGGCAGACGCTCTGACTCACTCAGCGTCGACGAATACCTTGCCGGGGTTCAGGATCCCCGTCGGGTCGAACACACGCATGATGTCGCGTTGAAGTCGCCACTGATCGTCGCCGAGCTCGTCGGCGAGCCAGCGGGCCTTCAGCACACCGATGCCGTGCTCGCCGGTGAGGGTGCCGCCGAGTGCGACCGCCGCGCGGAAGAGATCGTCCGCGGCCGCCCAGATGACATCGGGTACCTCGTCGCCGTCGAAGATGAAGTTCGGATGCAGGTTGCCGTCGCCCGCGTGCGCGACCGTCGGGATCCGTACGCCGTGCTCGCGTTCGACCCGTGCGATCTCGTCGAACATCTCCGCCATGCGCGAGCGTGGCACGGAGACGTCCTCGACGAGCGTCGACCCGAGCGCCGACAACGCGTGGTGCATCGCGCGACGGATGCGCAGCAGGTGCTCGCCCTCCTCGCGATCGCGCGTGAGCGAGACGTCCTGCGCGTGCCCCGCGAGGATCTGCGCGATGCCGTCGGCCTCCGCCGCGGCGGCCGGGCCATCCGTCTGGATCGCCAGGAGAGCGGCGCCGTCGGCGGGAGGCTCGAGCCCCAGCAGGTCGTGCGCGGCCCGCAGCGACAGAGCATCCATGAGCTCCATGATCGCGGGGTGGATCCCGGACGCGGTGACGGCGGCGGAGGCCGCGGCCGCATCGCGGACGGTCGGGAAGGTGGCGGTGAGCGTGCAGACGTCGCCGGGGACGAGGCGGCGAAGTTTGAGGGTCGCCCCGACGATGACGCCGAGCGTCCCTTCGGATCCGATCATGAGGCTCGTGATGTCGAGGCCCGTGACGCCCTTGACGCTGCGGTGTCCCGTGGAGATCAGGCGGCCGTCGGCCAGCACCACGTCGAGGCCGAGCACCGCGTCTCGCGTGACGCCGTACTTCGCGCACAGGAGCCCGCCCGCGCCGGTCGCGATGTTGCCGCCGACCGTCGCGATCGCACGGCTCGCCGGATCGGGGGCCCACCAGAGCCCGTGCTGCGCGAGCTGCGCATTGAGATCCGCGTTGACGATGCCGGGTTCGACGACGGCGAGCTCGTCGTCCGGAGAGATCTCGAGGATCCGGGTCATCTCGGCGACCGAGAGCGCGATCTCGCCGGCACCGGCGTTGCTCGCTCCCGCGACGCCCGACATCGCCGCCTGGGTCACCACCGGCGTCCCCGTCGCGTGCGCGATGCGCATCGTGGTGCGCACGTCCTCGACGCTCCGAGCGCGGACCACGGCGATCGGCGGTGCCGACGCCGCGTGTCCGGAACGATCGCAACGTGCGCGGTCGAGGGCATCCGGATCCGTCGTCACCCGGGGGCCGAGCGCGGAGCGGAGCTGATCGAGGACGGAAACCATCCCTCCAGTATGGCTACCGCGCGGTGTCGCGTCGCAACACGAACACACCGACGACGATGCAGAAGACACCGACCGCGATGCCGGCCCACGCGAGCTCGAGCGCCCAGAGCGCGAGCGTCGCGCTGACGAAGACCAGCAATTCCACCACCAGTCGCACGAAGCGCGGCAGGCGGATCACCGCCTTCGGCGAGATGAAGAGCGCCCACACGAGGATCGCGGCGACCGGTGCGCCGACTCCCGCGACGATGTTCCACGGCATCGGCCACGCGAGAAACCCCCACACGGCCAGCGCGCCGAACGCGAGCAACTCGCTCACGAGGCGCAGCACATCGAGCGCGGTCACGCGCGGGCCGACGCCCGCACGGAAGGTCTCGGAACTCATGCCGCCAGTGTATTGCGCGACTCCTGCAGGATCCGTCAGAACCGATCGTGCGACGACGGTCGACGGGCAATAGGCTGGGACGGATTCATCGTCGGTGCCACTGGGGATGCCGGACGATGTGACGAGAAGGGGAACACTGTGGGCGGATTCTTCGCGGCAATCGGCGGGGTCGGCATCGTCATTGCGATCATCATTCTGCTGGTCGTCGCGGCGATCATCGGGCTGATCATCATGCTCGTGCTGCGGGCCTGGTACAAGGTCGCGCGTGCTGACGAGGCGCTCGTCGTCGTCGGACGGCGACGCAAGAAGGGCGCGGCGGCGACCTCCGCGATGACGGTGATCCGCGGCGGTGGCGCCATCGTGAACCCGATCACGCAGCGCGCCGAGACGCTGTCGTTGCGCGCACGGCAAATCATGGTGCAGCCGACCGCACAGTCGATCCAGGGCGTCACGGTCGACGTCACGGGCGTGGCGCTCGTGAAG
>JAJYSF010000018.1 GCA_021793715.1 Actinomycetes bacterium | reverse complement strand
GGCCCGAGCTCCTGAATCGCTGCCATCTGAGCCTCGTCCCCGACACCCGAGAGGAGATCGACACCGAAGACCCCGACCTTGCCCTGTCCGCTTAACCAACCCCAGCCCGATCGATCACCCGAGCATTACACCACTCCACGGGACTTGACCTCCCCTGGCTTCTCGTCGGAGTCGGATTGCTTGCCCTTCAGGTGCTGATCGTCTGGATTGTCATCTTCTCCGCTGTCAAGAGCGCGCTTCGCGCCGACCGGGAGCGCGCTGCGCACGAAGGTCAGCAACGCTGAAGCCAGACATAACGAAAGCGTCCCTCCTGCCGAAGCAGAAGGGACGCTTTCAGGTGGCGCCTTCACGCGCAATAGTGGGGGCAACCCACCGTTCACGAAGACCGGAACCGCTTAGAGAAAAATGAACCCCGGCCGTCGCACTTGCGTGCACTGCGCCGGGGGCTATCCCCCTGCTGTAGTTCGGAAACTACAGCACTGCAACGAGAGCACCATGCGTCGACTTCGAGCCACGATTCCCACCGCGCGCATCGGCATCAACTACATGCAAGTCTCCTCGCTGACGGCTCGCTGCAAGCGATCGAAGGTGGACGGGCTCGGTTCACCCAGGACGTGGTGTTCACGTCTTCGTCCGCTGCCGCAGCAGTTGTAGCCGGACGTTCGGCGAACGGACGCACTTCGTGGATCGATGAGGCTTCAGGTATCAACTTCGGCGAGTGGCAGGCTCGGGGTATCGCCGACTGACCGCGGCAGCAAGCCCACTGATTTGTACCCGAGCGGCATATATCGCTATGGTCGTCGCTGACTCAGCCACCACCTGCCAGATCACAACAGCATTCCCGACCCGGTCGACGGCCGAGTAAGCGCCCTACGACCTCACCACGGCTCCGGGTCCGGTGCAACGAGGAGAGAGATGCGTCACGGCGCAAGTATGCTCGCGAGCGCCGCGCTGGTCCTAGGTCTCGCCGCGTGCTCATCTGCACCAGGCGGCGAACCGAGCAGCGCGGATGAACCGACGTCCGGTGCTTCACAACCGGCAACCGCGTCGCCGGAGGCGAATCAGCTGGACACCGGGGAACCTGACGAACCGGAATCTGGGGACAGCGAGGAATCGTCCGCACGCGATGTCTCATGCGCCGCCCCGTACGCGGGCAGCGCCGACGAGACCGACGAGGACGTGACGGAGTTCCAGGAGAGAGTCGAAGACCGTGATGACGAGACGCTCGTCGAGCTGGGCGAGACCATCGTCGTTGACTACCACGACGGGATTCAGAACCACGAGTTCGAATTCACGCTGCATTCCGTCACCAAAGTCGACGAATTCAACGATCAGGTCGCTGAGGACGGCTGCTACCTCGTCGCCGAGATCTCAGCGACGGCCCTGAACGGCGACTATTTCATCGAGCCGCCGTACGTGATGAGGAACCTGCGGAACGCCGATGGCGACATCAACCGCACCGTCAACGATGAACTCGATGTCGTGCTGGACAACGAAGACGACGGCACCAGCCACGGGCACGTGGTGTACGAGATCAGCGAAGAAGACGGCACCGACTCCTCGTTCTTCCGTTTCCACGTCGGGCACGACGGATATACGGTCGTCGTACGACAGGACGAGTTCCAGATGCCCGGCGTGGACGCAGACCAGTGAACGTCACCCGAACGAGAGGAGTCCGCGCGATGCGACGTGGGGCCGTTCTCGCTAGCCTGACCACCCTTGCCCTCCTCAGTGCCGGTTGCGCCGGATCCGACGAGCAGCCTGACGCGGAGACCCCGGAGGATTCGTCGAGCGGTCACGAGACCGGATCCTCCGACCTCTCGGCGTTCGCTCCCGACATCCAGGAGGCCCTCAGCGAGTTCGACATCGTCGCCGCACTCGGTGATCCGGTGCTGCTCGAGTCGCGTTTCGGCGAGCACGAGATGGTTCTGGATAATCCCCGCTTCCTGAATCCTCCGCAGGAGATGGTCGATGACTATGACCTCCTGGAGGGCGACCAATGGTATTTCAGCGTCGACGCCACCGTCTCGGCGCTGACCGACGGGGAGCTCAGCGAGCCGTTGACCCTCGAGGACTTCGTCGATTTCTCTGTCCTCCACATGGACGACGTTCGTGAGGATAGCCCGGGAGGAAGCTCCGGCAACAATGACACGTGGCTGTTCGAGGATCTCGCCGGACCGGAATTCCGTTCTGAGATCTCGACCGGAGACACGCGCGAGGCGACCCTGACGTTCGGGGTGACGGACGAACAGCGTGAGGATCCGTATCTTCTCACTCACCGCGGGCTGGACGGCATCTCGGATATCGCCGTCGTCGTCGACGCATCACAGATCGCCGAGGCCGACACCGCGGACACCGACGCCGCCGGTCAGGCCGACCGCGACCCGGTCGAGTCCATCGACGAGATCACCATCTCTCAGGATGACATCGTCGCCTTCGGCGAGGAGGTCACGGTGCGGACGATGAGCGGTGACTACACGTACGTCATCGAGCAGCCGCGGCGCGTCGAGATTCCCGAGGATGCGTACCCCGTCGATGCCGACGATGACTGGTTCCCCGTCGCCTTCGAAGTCACGGTCGAAGCGACCAACGTTCCGGAGTACGAGGAACAGCGCTACCGCGAGATGCGGGGACGGCTGTTCCTGCATGAGCCGCATGACGAGGATCGGCTCGGCCCGGAAGGAAACGGCACCCGCCTCGGCTTCTCCCTCAACGGCACGTTGCCCGACGACGTCGACTCCTCCACCCTGCTGGAGAACGACACCCCCGTGACGGGCGACCTGGTCATGCTCGTCGAGGAGCGAGAGGTGTACGAGCTCCTTTACGACGACGAATTCAGCGTGCTCTTCCTGCACTCCGACATCTTGCCGGCGGGTTGATGATGCGACGTTGAGCGCCGCGGTGGCTGCCGAGAGCAGCTCGTGCGCTCAGTGTACGTCTGGCTGAACACGATGCCGGACCCGCGCGCCAACATGCCGCAAATGCACCCAAACGCGCGGTTTTCGATGCATTCGTGACAAGTTGCGCGGGCCGACGCTGCGTTACCGTGCGAAGCGCCGGTGAGCGGCGGCGAATAGCTGCAGCCCCTCCTCCTCGCTGAGGCCGGCCACACCCGGCAGCAGCAAGTAGGGGATGTTGAACGCCAAGTACGGCTGGGGACCGATCCGCGTCCGCCACCAGGACGGCTGCTCATTCACGCGCGCGAAACCCTCCGGGGTGAGCGGCATGACCGTGCAGATGCCGCCGATGTCCATCCTCGTCCACACGCGACGCCATTCGGGCGCGCCGAGATGACCCCACGGGATCGGTCCGACGCCTCGTGCGACGATCCCGCGCGCGTCGATCACGACGGGACCCAATTCGGCCTCCAGTCGGCCGCGGTAGGCGTGGACGTGCAGCGCGAGCACACCCGCGTTGAGAACGCCCACGAAGCATAGGAAGCCCCCGAGCGGAACGAGTAGGATCCATGCCCCGGAGCGCGCCAAGAGGATTCCCGCGATGATCAACAGCAGGCCGACGGCCCCCACGGCGAGGGACACCGGAATGATCGCTCGGCGCCGCTTCACCCACCGCGCAGTGGCACCCGAGTATGCGCCGGCAAGCCGCACGCACCCGTGCGTCTCGAGGAGCCGGACGCTCTGCGCGAGCAACACGGGACCGCTCGTCGTCACACGAAGCCGTCCAGCGGCCGCAGCGATTCTAGGATCTCCACCAGTTCGTCCCGCGAAATCTCAGCCTTGTCGCCGCGCACGACGACGGATCCGTGCGCCTCGCTCGCGGGGTCGTCGAGCGTGACGATCGCGACCGGCTCATCCCAGTCGCGGCAGTAGTTCGTGCACTCAGAATAGGTTTGCGTGAACACCACGGCGGATCCGATCGGGGTGTCGACCTCGTCGATGTCCCGCGGATCCGCGACATCGTCGATCGACCGATAGTCGCCGTGGTGTCCGTTGAAGATGCGCGTCGGGTCCGAGAGCTCGCAGGCCGCTCCGATGGACTCGACCGTCAGCTTCCGTTCGAATCCGTAGGAGATCGTGGAGCACTCGCTTTCCGCGGCGGCGGTATGCACGGTGGTGATGCCGAGGCCGTCCGGCACCCGGAGTTCGATCTCCAGGACGTCATCGCGAAGCGAGATGCGCTGCCCGTCTGCAGCCATCATTCGGCCCACGACGAACACCACCGCGAGGAGCACGACCGCGAACAGCGCGACCACGCCCAGCCCGATCCACAGGCCGCGGCGACGCAGCGTCACGCGGCTCTCACCGCCCAGCAGGATCCGAACACGCATCCCCCTTTCCGTCCCACGGATGAGCGTTCGCGTCTCAGCGTATCGGGTTCGCTTCCGACGGATCCGCCGCAACTCGTGAGCGACCGACGGAAGCGCACCGGACGCCGCTCGACTTCCACAAATGCACCCAAATGCGCGATTTTGGATGCATCTGTGGAAGGTGAAGCGCGGGCTCAGATGCGCGGGGCGAGAGTGGCGCCGTGCTCCTCCAGCAGGCCGGCGACGTAGGCCGCCGCACGCGAGCGCCTCCGCGACCGCGGCCAGACCACCGAGAGCCGCTCGAGGTTCGGTGTGGGGTCGAGGCGGCGGCGCACCAGGCGGCGTCCCTCGTAGCTGACCTCCGTCTGGGGTGCCTGAATGCACAGCGCGAGGCCGAGCCCGCGCGCGACCAGGCTGCGCATGAGCTCGAAGTCCCCCGTGCGCACCCACACCTGCGGCGCGAGTCCCTGCCGGACGAAGTACGCGAGGGTGTCGTCGGGGCCCGGCAGATGCGACATCACGACGAGCCGTTCCTTCGCTACCTCGGCCGCCGGCACGACGTCGCGCTCTGCCAGCGGGTGGTCTGCCGGCAGGATCACGTGCATCACGGTGTCGTACATCAGGCGGCTGTCGAGGTCGTGCTCGAGGTGCACGTTGTACGCCACCGCGAGGTCGAGTTCGCCGGCCCGCAGCGTCGAGAGCAGTTCCGGCTGCGGGAAGGATCGGACCTCGAGGCGCAAGTCTGGGTGCTGCTCGGCCAAGAGCTCGTAGAGGAACGGGAACACCGTCGGCACGAGGGAGGGGAACGCGCCGACCGTCAGCGATCCGGTGAGCGCGGCGCCGGTGGCGCGGCCCGGCAGGTCGTCTGCCTCGCGCAGCAGCGACAGCGACAGCTCGAACACCTGCTCACCCGTGGGCGTGAGCGTGAAACCGGATCCGCGACTGCGCGACGCGAGCGGAACGGTGAAGAGCTCCTCAAGCTCGTTGATCGCCGAGGCGACCGCCGAGCGGGAGACGTGCTCCTCGTCCGCCGCCGCCGAGATGCTTCCGGCCCGCGCCGCCGCGGCGAAGTACGCGAGCTGACGAAGGGAGAAGCGAGGCACCGGCATGCGCCCAGTGTTGCCGTGGATCCGTCCCGACGCAATCCGCCGCGCGCCGGTGCCTGGCGTGCGCGTCAGCGCAGCGGATCCCGGTTCGTCTCGCGCATGCCGTGGATCACGACCGCGCTGATGAGACAGAGCACCACGAGGTAGGCGGTGTAGATCCAGTGCAGGCCGAGCGACTCGAGCCACGTGTTGAGGTACGGCGCGGTCCCCCCGAAGATGGCGGCGGACGTGGCGTAGCCGATGCCGATGACCGTCGCGCGCTCTCGCGTGGGGACGAGCTCGGCGAAGGTCGCGCCGAGCGGTCCCGTGTTGGCGCTGATGAGCAGGCCGGCGATGCACATCGTGATGAGAAGCGTCCATGGGTTCGGCCCGAGGATCGCGTCGAGGCCGAATGCCGCCACCGCGAACCCGATGCTGAAGATCTGCAGCACGGGACGACGGCCGACCTTGTCGGAGAGTCGGCCGAACAGCGGGGCTGCGACGACGAGCACCGCCTGGCCGATGACGCCGATCACGAGCGCGATCGTGGGGTCGATGCCAAACGTGCGGGTCGCGTATCCGGGAGCAAAGATGAGCCACGTGTAGAACACCGTGACACCGCCGATCGTCAGACCGGTGATGCGCAGGATCGCCATGCGGTGCTTCGCGACCAGGCGGAACGTCTCGCGCACCGTCGGCGTGGATCCCGTCTGTCCCGTGAACTTGTCCGACTCGGTGATGCCCACTCGGATCCAGAGCGCGTAGAGGCCAAGCACGGCCGCGATCCCGAACGGGATTCGCCAGCCATACTGCGTCATCTGCTCGTCCGTGAGGACGTAAGTCAGCAGCGCGCCGAGACCGGTCGCGGCGATCGAGCCGATTCCGACGCCGATCCAGGGCGAGCTCGCCCACAGACCGCGGCGTCCCTCCGGCGCGACCTCGGCGAGATAGGTGAAGGCGGATCCGGTCTCGCCACCGTGCGACAGACCCTGCACGAGGCGCGCGAAGACGAGGATGATGGCCGCGAACGCTCCCACCATCTCGAACGTCGGCGCGATGGCGATGATGAGGCTGCCGACCGCCGCGAGCGCGATCGCGAGCGTGAGGCTGTAGCGGCGCCCCTTCGCGTCGGCAATCTGCCCGAAGACCCATCCGCCGATCGGTCGCATGAGGAAACCGACCGCGAAGACGGCGAACGCCGCGAGCAGGCCGGCGAGGGGGTCGTCGTCGCGAAAGAACTGCGCGGCGAAGAACGGCGCGAAGATCGCGTAGATGTTCCAGTCGAACCACTCGAGCGCATTGCCGATATTGACGGCGACCAGATCGCTACGACGTTTTCGTTGCGACACGGGGGTCCGGGTGACAGCAGCCACGGGCACATCCTCCTCGATGAACAGCCGGTTCGGGGCACCGACCTGCCCCTACCTTGGGAGCGAGCGCGATGACCGGTCAAGGACGAAGGTCCGCCATGCGATGTCGCAAATTCCCCCATCATGGCGCCCCGTATGGCGCATACGATGCCAACATGACTCGCGATTCCGCTGCCCCCGTCGCTCCCACGCTGCGCCACGTGTCGACCATCGCGATCGAGGTCGACGAGCCGATCGATCTCGGCGAGGGCGCCGACGGATGGCGGCGCATCATCCCGATCCTGTCGGGAACGGCGACCGGCGAGATCAGCGGGCGCGTGCTGCCGGGCGGTGCCGACTTCCAGTCACGCCGCCCGGACGGGGTGACGGAGCTCGAGGCGCGCTATCCGATCGAGACGGGAGACGGCACGCGACTCGAGGTCATCAACGAGGCGATCCGCGCCGGATCCGCCGAGGATATCCAGCGCCTCATGGTCGGCGAGCCGGTCGACCCCGCGCGCATCTACTTCCGCGGCACACCACGGCTGCGCGCGCCGGAAGGGCAGTGGGAGTGGGTCAACCGCACGCTGTTCGTGGCGACAGGCGTGCGACGCCCGGACGCCGTGGAGCTGACGGTCTTCGCCATCGAGTGACGCGCTCGCGCCGCGCGGGGGTCAGCCGCGCGGGATCGGCGGCGGGCCGAGCCACAGCAGGAAGACGAACAATGCCGCCACGAGCACGACCACGCCGATGACGGCGACGAGCAGGTGCCTGAGCACCCACGCCTGCACGTGCTCGATGAACCCGCGCGGCTCGTCGCCGCCGGGAGCGAGGCGCCAGCCGCCGGCGAGGAGGCCCCTGCGGTCGATGGCGATGTCGAAGGGCACGGTCGCGAACGGCACGATCGCGAGCAGCAGCCCGGTGAAGCCGACGGCCGGGCGCCACTGCTGGTTGACCCACACGAATATGGTGGTCGCCGCGTAGCTGAGGAACACGAATCCGTGCACGCCGCCGGCGATCGGGACGAAGTTCCCGACGTCGACTGCCCGCAGGATCAGCGCGGTGATCAGCCCGGCCCAGGTGATCATCTCGGCGGTCGCAAAGGTGCGGAACAGCCCACGCGGTGTGATCCTCGTCTGTTCGGTCGGCGTACTCACGCCCTCGAATCTACCCGGGCCGACATGAGCGATCCCCTATCTTCCACAGATACACCGAGACGCGGTGGGCGGTATCGGTGCATCTGTGGGAGGCGGAGCCGGGTCAGCCCTTGACGGATCCGGCGAGCAGGCCGCGCACGAAGAAGCGCTGCAGCGCGAAGAACACGACGAGCGGCAGCAGGATCGAGATGAACGCGCCCGCGGTCAGCAGGTGCCAGTCCTGACCGCGGTCGCCGGTCATCGCGGCGAGCGCCGCCGTGAGCGGCTGCACGGTGCGGGATCCGCCGGAGAAGGTCAGACCCACCAGGAGGTCGTTCCATACCCAGAGGAACTGGAAGATCGCGTAGCTCGCGATCGCCGGCAACATCAGCGGCAGCATCACCCGCATGAACACCGTCACGTGCCCGGCCCCGTCGATCCGCGCGGCCTCGATGAGGTCGCGCGGCACCTCCGACATGAAGTTGTGCAGCAGGAAGATCGCGAGCGGCAGGCCGAAGATCGTGTGCGCGACCCACAGCGACAGGAACGGGAAGATGTCGGCGACCGGCGTGCCCGAGAAGACGCGCAGCAGCGGGATGAGGGCCATCTGCAGCGGAACGATCTGGAGAGTGAACACCGCCACGAAGACGATGTCGCGCCCCTTCCACTCGAGGACCGAGAACGCGTACGACGCCATGATCGCGAGGACGAGCGGCGCGATCGTCGCAGGGATCGCGATGACGACCGAGTTCTGGAAGTACACCGCGAGGTTCGTCGACGTCGCTCCGCCGAGAATCTGCGCGTAGTTGTCGAGGGTGAACTGCGGATCCGTGAACACGGTCCACCACCCGCTGCCCTTGATCTCGGCCTCGGGGCGGAACGACGACAGGAACAGACCGAACGTCGGCACCGTCCAGAGCACCGCGATGACGAGCGCGAACGCGCTGCCGATGCGGTTGCCGACGAGGCGCTTGAAGGAACCGGCCGCGCTGCCCGTCGACTTCGACGGATTGACAGAGGTGAGAGCCTTGGTGGTCATCCGCGCACCGCCTTGTTCTTGTTCATCTGTCGCACGTTGTAGACGACGAGTGGGATCACGAGCAGGAAGATCACGACGGCCATCGCGGAGCCGATGCCGTTGTTGCCGAAGGTGAACGACCAGTCGTACATCTCGTTTGCGAGCACCTGAGTGTTGAACTCGGCGCCGGTCATGGTGAGCGTGATGTCGAACACCTTCAGCGTCGCGATGCAGATCGTCGTGAGCACCACGACGAGCGAGGGGCGGATGCTCGGAACCGTCACGCGCGTGAACAGCTGCCAGGCGCTCGCGCCGTCCAGGCGGGCGGCCTCGATGATGTCGATCGGCACCGCCTTGATCGCGGCGGACAGCACGACCATCGCGAACCCGGCCTGGATCCACACCATCACGACGATGAGGAAGACGGTGTTCAGCGGGGCGTCCTGCAGGAAGCGCACGGGCTCGAGGCCGACGCTCGTGATCAGCGCGTTGAGCAGACCGATCTGCTCCTGC
>JAJYSF010000017.1 GCA_021793715.1 Actinomycetes bacterium | reverse complement strand
GCTACCTCGCGATAGACGGCATCGTGAACCTCGTGCCCTTCGTCGTCTACCTGCTGATCGTGCTGATGGCCGCGCCGCACGGATCCTGGGGCCTGTTCTTCGTCGCCTTCGCCTTCTTCGGCGTGCTCATGGCCATGCGCTGGTGGACCCTCGGTCGCCGTGTCAAGGGCACGGCCTGGCTCGAGAACGCCGCCTGACGCCGTCGGCTCAGGACCGCGTCGGCCGCCCGCCCTGCTCGGCGTACATCTGCATCCGCACCTCGCGCGCGGCGGTCATATGCGTTTCGGCAATCTGGCGCGCCCGCAGTGCGTCGCGCGACTCGATCGCCTCGAGCAGCTCCTCGTGTTCCGACAGCACCGCGGTCCAGCGGTCGTCCCCCTCGAGAGTGGTCGTCGGGTAGCGCACGAGATGCACGTTCAATCGATGCAACAGGTCGACGAGCGTCGGGCTGTGGCTGGCGGACCAGATCGCCTCGTGGAAGTGCCGGTTCGTCTCCGCACGCTGCCGCGGGTCGCTCCCGGCAGCGACCATCGCGTCCTGCGCGACGCGCAGGCGTCGGCGGTCGAGCTCGGTGGCTCGCTCCGCCGCCGCCCGCGCGGCAGCACCCTCGAGGGTGATGCGCACGTCGTAGATGTCGATGATCTCCTCGGGGCTCGTCTCGCGGACGCGCACCCCACGCGGCAGTCGTTCGACGAGGTCCTCGATCTCGAGGCGGTGCAGCGCCTCGCGCACGGGGGTGCGTGAGGTGCCGAAGTCGGTCGCCAGCTGGTTCTCCGACAGCACTTGACCGGGCACGATGGCGCCCGCGACGATCGCCTCGCGGATCTCGTCGTACACGCTCGTCGCCATCTCGGCCTCCTCGGTCTCGTACGAACCTACCCCGGGACGATTAGGCTGCGGTTCCCGCGCGACGGCCGAAGACCATGCCGGCCGCGAGCCCTGAGCCGCCCGGATAGTTGCCCGAGAAGAGTCCGCCGAGCATCTCGCCGCACGCGAACAGTCCGGGGATCGGTTCGCCGCGCTGGTCGAGCACCCGACCGTCGAGATCTCCCTTCACACCGCCGAAGGTGAAGGTGATACCGCATGTCACGGGATAGGCGTAGAACGGACCGGTCTCGATGGGCGCCGCCCAGTTCGACTTCGGCGGGACGACGTCCGCGCGACGGTGGTCCTTCACCGTCGGGTCGAAGGTGACGTCGCGGTCGATGGATGCATTGAACGCGTCCACCGTGCGCCCCAGTGCGGCGCGCTCTACGCCCATCGCGTCTGCGAGCTCGTCAAGGGTGTCCGCCTGGTGCACGCCGATGCCGGGCATGTCGTACTCCTCGGTACGCAGCATCGGTCGCAGCGAGGCGTCGAAGATCTGCCAGGCAATGGATCCGGGCTGCTTGAGGATCTCGCGACCGTACTTCGCGTACGTGTAGTTGCGGAAGTCCGCACCCTCGTCCAGGAAGCGTTCGCCCTCCCGGTTCACGATCATGCCCAGCGGGTAGCTCTGGCGCGTGAGCCGGTTGGTGAGCTCGCGATTCGACTCGTTGTTCTCGGCGCCGGCATCCCACTGCACCGAGTGGCACGTCGACCAGTCGCCGCCCTCCGCCGCGCCAACGGCGAGCGCCGCTGAGATCATGTCGCCCAGGTTGTAGGGCGTGCCGCGAACCTTCGCGTTCGACCATCCCGAACCGAGGTGCTTCTCGCGCAGCTCCGGACTCGCTTCGAAGCCGCCCGCGGCGAGGATGACGCTCTCGGCGCGTAGTTCCAGCTCGTCCTGACTGGTCTCGTCGGTGGCACGGACGCCCACCACGCGTCCGTCCTCGACCAGCAGCGACGTCGCACGGACTCCGTAGCGGACCTCGGTCCCGAGCTTCGCGGCGACCGCGGTGTGGTCGGCGATGAGACCCTCGCCGCCGCCGACGTTGCCGATGTGCAGACCTCCCCAGAACAGGTAGGTGCCGTCGGGCCGGTCGTAGGCCTGTCGCTCGTACATGAGGCGGTACTTGAGGCCGAGCCCATGTAGCCAGCGCACGGCGTCCTGCGACTCGTGCACGAGCACCTCGGCCATGGCGCGATCGGTCTTGCCGTCGGTCACCTTGACGAGGTCTGCGAGATACTCCTCCGACGAGTACGGCGGTACCTCGGTGCGATCGTGTCGCTCGTCCGACTCGACGATGTCTTTGAGGTCGTCGAATCCGCCATGGTTGATCCGCGTCGCGCCGGCCGTGTAGAAGCTGTTGCCCCCGGACATGTCTCGCTGACCGCGCTCAACCAGAACGACGCGGCGCCCGCGCTCGGCTGCCGCATGCGCGGCGGCGAAGCCAGCGTTACCGCCGCCGACCACGATCACGTCATAGCTGGAATCCGTCATCTTCGATCCTTCCCGTGGCCGCACGTCGGCCGTCATTGTCGGATGCCCCTGAGGTCACCCTCAGGTCCATTGTATACATATGTATGCGGTTCTCTGCCCGTGGCGCGAGCGAGCGGTCATGCGCAACCCCGGTACCGTGGGAAGGTGGCACGACGAACGGCCGCGATGCCCGAGACACGGCCAGGAAGGGGGCGAGGTGCTTGACAGACACGGTGTACGACCGGATCCGAGCAGCAATCGTCTCCGGGGAGCTTTCCGCAACGCAGCGCCTGGCGGAGGTCGCGCTCGCGGAGCGCTTCGGCACATCGCGCACCCCGGTGCGGGAGGCGTTGCAGCAACTCGAATCTGAGCGTCTCATCGAGCGAACGCGGCGCGGCAGGTTCGTCCGGCAGATCCAGCCGGAGGAGGTCTTCGACATCTACGACGTGTTGAAGGTGCTCGAAGCCTCTGCCGCGCGCATGGCGTCCGAGCGTGCCACCGCCTGGAACCTCCTGCAGCTGCGCACCGTGCACCAGTCGATGGTCGACTTGACGGAGCCGAACGCGCCGCGGAGGGCGGAACTCAACCGGGAGTTCCACGCGGTGCTCGCGGCTGCCGCGCACAGCCCGACGACCGCCCGAGTGCTGCTGCAACTCAACTCCAGTCTCATCGTGACGGTGCGCACGACGCTCGCGGTCGAAGAGCGGTGGCACGCTGCCCTCGCGGAGCACGAGGAGCTCGTCGAAGCGATCGCCCGTCGCGACGGAGACGCTGCGGCACGAATCGCCGAGGAGCACATGGTCGCCGCCCGCGACGTCCGTGTGCGGTTCTACTCCGACGCTGCGGCACCGCTCGGCGCGCGCTGACCAGCTGTCGCACCGGCGTCGCGATCAGCGTCGCCCTCCGACCCGCAGCCGGATGATGCGGTCGTCGCCCAGCGGTTCGTGCCGCGAGGGAACGGCCGGGTCGTGACCGGGCACGATGACGCCGTTCTCGCCCGCAAGCTCATGCAGCGTGTCGAACGCCGCGTACATGCGATCGAGATGATGCACGGCCCCGTACGGCCGGTCCTCCTCGACGTTGCCGTAGAAGTGCGACGCGTCCGATGCGAGAACGATCGGGCCCTCGGCCGTCTCGACGCGCATCACCTGGGTCCCGGCGGTATGGCCGCCCACGAAGTGCACGGTGATGCCCGGCGCCACTTCGGCATCGCCCTCGAGCAGATCGACGCGCCCGGCGTCGGCGAGGTCGCGCAGCGCGAGAAGATCATCATGCGGGCGCAGATGCACATACGCGCCGCGGTGCGAGAACGGACCCTCCCAGAACTCGAGCTCGGAACGCTGCACCAGGATCCGGGCATTCGGATAGTCGGCGAGATGGCCGGTGTGGTCGTAGTGGAGGTGCGAGAGGACGACGATCGGTACGTCCGCCGGTGAGAAGCCGAGTTCGCTCAGAAGTTCGATCGGCGAGCCGAGATAGGTGCGGGCTCCGCGCGCGGCGGCCTCGTCTCGCGTGAACCCGGTGTCGAATACGAACGGCACACCGCCCTGAACGATCACCCAGGTGTAATAGTCAATCGGCCAGCGGTCGTGACAGTCCGCGGCATAGCCGTGGAAGTGCTCGCCCTTGAACGATTCCGTGCGGTACGCGTAGCGCAGCGCGTAGACGCCGTCCGCCACCGTCATGCGTCGGCTCCATACTTCAGTTCGCGGCCCGTCCATCCTTCCCAGAGCTTCGCGAGCGCCGAGTAGTCCTCGCGCCCGAAGCCCCGACCGGCCGCGATGTCGTACACCGACTGAGCCGCCTGCGTGGCGAACAGCGGCGTCCCCGAACGCTGCGCCATCGCGAGGGCCAGCATCGAGTCCTTGCGCGCGGCGTCCAGCGGCATGCCGCCCTCGTAGTCACCGGTCGCCATGCGCTGCATCACCCGGTGATTGAGCGGTCGCTGCAGTCCGCCGTCCTCCCGGTCGAGCATGGCGGCGATGTCGTCGAGCGCCACGCCTTCGGCGCGGGCCATGGCGAACGCCTCCACGAGCACGACCATAACGGCGTGCGCGACGCCGTTATTGACGACCTTCGCCGCCATACCCGCTCCCAGAGCGCCGAATCGCGAGACGCCCGCACCACCGATGACGGCGAGCACGTCGGCCGCCTCGTCCACGTCACGGTCATCGCCGCCGACCAGAAGCGTTGCGTTTCCGGACGACATCTGCGCGACTCCGGAGAGCACGGCGGCGTCGATGATGCGCGCACCGGACGAGCCGAGGATCCGCTCGGACTCGCGCACATCGTCGGGCAGCACCGTACTGGTCTCGACGACGAGAGTGCCCGCCGCGAGGCTCGGCGCCAGCTGCTCGAGCACGCCGCGTGAGACGGCAGGGTTCGGGAGCGAGAGCACGATGATCGCGGATCCCGCGAGCTCTGCGAGGTCGTCGGTCGTCGTGATGCGATCGTGCTCCGCCGCGAGGGCGCGGCGTTCGGCGCTGATGTCGAACGCGACGACGTCGAAGGCGGTCGCTAGCCGGGTCGCGATGGGAAGGCCCATCTGGCCGAGCCCGACGAGTGCGATGCGGTTCGTCATGTCTGTCCTCTATGCCTTGATCGCGAACGGGTCGCGGATCTCGTCCGAGAGATCCATCAAGACGTTCTTCGTACGCAGGTATTCGTCGAGCGCCTCCAGACCACGCTCCCGCCCGTAGCCCGACTGCTTCACGCCCCCGAACGGCGCCTGCGCCGCAGAGTAGCGGTAGGTGTTGACCCAGACCGTGCCGGCGACGAGGTCGCGGGCCACACGATGAGCGCGCGCGACGTCCTTCGTCCAGAGTCCCGAGGCGAGTCCGAAATCAGTGCCATTGGCGATGGCGATGGCCTCCTCGTCGGTGCGGAACGTCGTCACCGCGAGTACGGGCCCGAAGACCTCCTGCTGCGCAAGCCGCGAGTCGGGCGCGACGTCCGCGAAGATCGTCGGCTCCACGAACGCGCCGTCGGCCAGTTCGGCAGCCGCAGGTACGCCTCCCCCGGATACGAGCCGCGCGCCGTCGGCCTTGGCGTCGTCGATCATGGCGAGGATCCGTTCGCGCTGCAGAGGCGATGCGACCGGGCCCATCTGCGTGTCGGGGTGCGCCGGGTCGCCCACGCGGATCTGCCGTGCGATCTCCGCGACCCTGGCAGTGAAGTCCTCGGCAATCGACTCGTGCACGAGCAGGCGCGAGCCCGCGATGCACGTCTGACCGCCCGCGGCGAAGATGCCGGCAACGACGCCCGGAACGGCGCGGTCCAGGTCGGCGTCGGCGAAGACGATGTTCGCGCTCTTTCCGCCCAGCTCGAGCGTGACGGGCACGAGCACTCCAGCAGCAGCCCGGGCGATCGCCTGGCCCGTCTCCACCGAGCCGGTGAAGGAGATGCGACCGACGCGCGCGTCAGTCGTCAGCGCGACGCCCGCCTCCTTGCCGCCGGTGACGATGTTGACGACGCCGGGTGGGAAGCCGGCCTCCTCGATGATGTCGGCGAGTCGAAGAGTGGTCAGCGGGGCGATCTCGCTGGGCTTGATCACCACAGTGCAGCCGGCGGCGAGCGCCGGGGCGAGCTTGTTCGCGAGCAGCTGCATGGGCGAGTTCCAGGCAGTGATGAGAACGGCGACGCCCACCGGCTCCTTGCGCGTGTAGTCGAACGTCTCCCACGCGTCGAGCGGGATCGTGTGACCGTAGATCTTGTCGGCGGCGCCCGCGAAGAAGCGGTAGTTGCGCACGGTGAACCGCGCCTGCGTCGAGGTCTCGCGCAACAGCTTGCCGTTGTCGGCACTCTCCAAATGCGCAAGTTCGTCGGCGTCACGTTCCAGAAGGTCGGCGAGCCGGTGCAGGAGGCGTGCGCGCTCGGCACCGCTCGTCCGTCGCCAGTCGTCGAAGGCGGACTCAGCTGCGCCGATCGCGGCCGCCGCCTGCTCCGCCGTCGCGTCGGGAACGCTCGCAAGCGCCTTCCCGGTGAGCGGGCTATGCACGTCGAGTTCCCGTCCGGGCTCCGCGGCGACACGAGCGCCGTCGATGAGCAGTCGGGTGTCAGGGATGGTGATGTCAACCACGCGTATCTCCGATCAGGGTGAGGGCGCGCTCGAGATGAGGCGCGAATGCCTCGGGGTGCTCGCAGATGGGGAAGTGTCCCATGCCGGGCATCGTCCAGGAATGCGCACCGGGAATCTTCGCCGCCGTCGCTTCGGACATCGCGGGCGTGCAGGAGTAGTCGTACTCGCCCGTCATCATGACAACCGGGCACACCGCCGTGTCGATCTCGCTCACGATGTCACGACCATCCCATCCGCCCGAGTAAAAGTCGATGTCACCAGCGAATGTGCGGTGACCGCCCTGAGCATAGGTGCGCAGAATGAGGTCCCTCATCGACGCCGGCGCGGTCGGCGCGATCAGCCCGTCGATCCACTCCGGCACGAAGAGCATCTCGTTGACCCGCGGATCTCCCGCCCATGGCGTGACGCGGCCGGGGACGAAGTCCGATGCCTCGCAGGCGACGACGCCGCCCAGCCGGTCGGGAACGCGGTACGCCATCATCAGGCAGGCCTCGCCCGCCATCGAGGCGCCCAGCAAAATCGGCGAGTCAAGCGCCAGTGCGTCGATCACGGCGAGGATCGTTTCGGCATAGCGGTCGGGGGTGAGACTCCAGACGCCGATCGGTTCGGCGAGGGCCGCGGACCGCCCATGACCAGGCATATCGAACGTGATGACCTCATGTCGCGCGGTGAGGTCGGCGTCCGACATGAGCGGATGCGCCTGACGTCCGTCTGCCCCCGCCGTGTGGAGCACGACGATCGGCGCGCCAGCCCCCGCTCCGGCACGCTCGACATAGAGGTCGACCTGCTGCCCCTCGACGACGACGGGAACGTGACGGCCGACGATCGCACGGCGATCGAGGACGGGGTCGGCAGCACGGGATACCGGCGCATCGACGACCTCACGGGCGAGTTCGATAAGCCGGCGGATTATGGCCGCGTGCTGGGCGAATACGAGTTCATCACCCTCGACACGTGTGCCGTCGACCCTCATTCTCATCGCGAGAAAGTGGTGCATGGTCGGGGCGGGGTGCCGGGACAGGAGCTGGGCCCACGCGTCCGCCGGCGCGACAAGGGTGACTTCGGCATCATCGCACGGGATGACCGTCTCCGGAGAGACCGCAACAGTGACGCGGGTCTCGCCGTCGCTGAACGCCACGGCAACGTGCGCGGCACGACGAAGCGCCTGGAGCTGCGCGTCTCGACGGGCGGCTTCGACCCACCCGTCGACGACGGCGTCGAGCGCGGCGAGACCCGCGGCCATCAGCGACCTTCCGTGGGGTTGGCGGTCCGGCCGGATGCCAGGCCCTCGTCTTCGAACCGGCGGCCTGGTCGCGTGGCGTAGAACACCGCGACGAAGGTCAGGACCGAGACGAGGATCATGTACGGCGGGATGACCGCGAGCGCTCCGAGCCCCAGACCGAGCAGCCCCGTGAAGATCATGGGCGCGAACCCGCCACCAAAGATCGCTCCGATCGAGTATCCGAGCGACGCTCCCGAGTACCGCACCCGCGGCGGGAAGAGCTCGGCGAAGAGCGTCGCCATCGGACCGTACATGAGCGGGTGGATGAAGCCGATTCCGATCACAACAGTGACCGCCATCGTGACGATGCTGGGGAACGCCTCGTTGATGAGGAAGAACGGGTATGCGTACAGCGCGAATGCCGCGGTGCCGAGCAGGAAGACCTTTCCGCGTCCGATCTTGTCGCTCCACGCCGCAGCGAGCGGGATGGTGATGATCTCAATCGCAGCGGCGACAGCGACGATGACGAGCATCGAGTCACGCGGGAGGGCGAGGTCGGTGGTCGCGTAGGTGAGGTTGAAGGTCGCGAAATAGTAGAAGCAGACGAAGGGAGCGAGGCACATCGCGATGGCGAGGAAGATGTTCAGCGGGTGCTTGCGGATCGCTTCGAGCGCCGGCATGCGCGCCGGCTCGCCTCCGTCCTTGACCTCCTTGAACTCGGGACTCTCAAGAACCGAGAGGCGGATGAAGAGGCCGATGGCGACGAGAGCCGCACTCAGCAGGAACGGGATACGCCAGCCCCAGCTCATGAACTGGTCATCCGGCAGAAGGGCAACGAGCGCGAACACCACGGTCGAGAGCAGGAGCCCAGCGGGGCTGCCGGCCTGGGTCCAGCTGCCGGCGAGACCGCGCTTTCCCTTCTCCTCGTGCTCCACGGACATGAGCACAGCGCCCGCCCACTCGCCGCCGACCGCGAAGCCCTGAACCAGGCGCAGGAAGAGGAGCATGATCGGCGCGGCGATTCCGATGGCCGCGTAGGTCGGCACGAGACCGATGAGGAAGGTCGCGATGCCCATGCCGAGGAGCGAGTACACGAGCATCTTCTTGCGACCGACGCGGTCTCCGAAGTGACCGAACACGATGCCGCCGATGGGTCGCGCGAGGAACCCAGCCGCGAACGTCGCGAATGCGGCGAGCGTTCCGACCAGAGGGTCGAACTCAGGGAAGAAGAGCGAGCCGAACACCAGCGCGGACGCGGTGCCGTACAGGTAGAAGTCGTACCACTCGATCGCGGTACCGATGAATGACGCAAGGACGACCTTGCGGGTCATGGCCTTCGAATAGCCCTGCCCAGCTGTCGTCGCGGGTGTCTTGTTCGACATTGAACGCCTCTCGTTTCTGTGGCTCTCTCGCCACGCTGCATACGACTGTATACATAGGCATGCACGCACGCAAGAGCGGGTCGGCCGCGCCGCGCATCCGCGGTCACCGGCTCTCGACCGTGGCGGGCGGCGGGGTAACGGTGAGAGCCCCGCGTACGGCGGGTCTCGGGGACTGCAGTCGCGAACAGGCGTCCGCAGAGACGGGCTGGACCCTTACGCCCAGCGGCGGCACCACTCGTACATCACGACGGCCCCGGCTGCCGAGGCGTTCATCGACCGCGTCGAACCGTACTGCGTGATCTCGATGTGCGCGACGGCGGCGGCGAGCGCCTCCTCCGACAGGCCGGGCCCCTCCTGACCGAAGAGGAAGACGCAGCGTTCCGGCAGGT
>JAJYSF010000016.1 GCA_021793715.1 Actinomycetes bacterium | reverse complement strand
GCAGCGCGACCACTACCTGCCGCTGAGCGTCATTCGTGAGTACCTCGATGACGTCGATGCCGGCCGCGAGCCCGAGCTGCCGCAGGCCCCGCAGTCGATTCATCCGACGGGTCGTGCCTACTCCCGCGCCGATCTGCTTGCCGCGGCCGAGGCGCCCGCTCAGCTGTTGAACGATGCTTTCAGCCTCGGACTCATCGCGCCCGCGGAGACGTACGACAGCCAGCACGTGGCGTTGCTGCGTGCACTGGTCGCGCTCGAGCGGCACGGCATCGACCCGCGTCACGTTCGCTCCCTCAAGCAGGGTGCCGAACGAGAGGTCACGCTCATCGAGACGTCGCTCGCACACGTGCTGCGGCGCGGCGACGCGCGATCGCGGGCACGTGCGCACGAGATCGGACCGAGACTCGCGGACCGTCTCGAAGAGGTGCGCGGCATTTTCGTGCAGCAGGCACTGACGAAGATGCTGCCCGACTGATCACGATTCATAACGTCTTGATCGACACGCCGTCACCCGGAAGGCGAATGTCGTTGAAGGCGCGGGGTCGCACCCGTACTGTGGGGGCAACCCCTTGGACCGAGAGGACGAAGATGAGCGCGGGACATCCCCACGACAGCGGATTCGCCGTCGACCTTCTCTTCACCGACGGTCTGCCGCAGCTGGATCCCGATGCGGGCTATCGCGGCGCCGTCGCCGCGAGGGCGGCCGGCATCACCTACCGTCAGCTCGACTACTGGGCGCGCACCGACCTCGTCGTGCCGACGATTCGCAATGCGCAGGGGTCCGGCACGCAGCGCCTGTACGGCTTCCGCGACATCCTCGTGCTCAAGCTCGTCAAACGACTCCTCGACACCGGGATCTCGCTTCAGCAGATCCGCGTGGCCGTCGAGCAGCTCCGTGCCTCGGGGATCCGCGATCTCGCGAGCACGACCCTGATGAGCGACGGCGCGTCGGTGTACCTGTGCACGTCGAACGATGAGGTGATCGACCTCGTCAGCCGTGGGCAGGGCGTCTTCGGCATCGCCGTCGGCAAGGTGCTGCGCGAGGTCGAGACGACGCTCGTCGAGTTCGACCCGGCCGAGCCGGATCCAGTCGACGAGCTCGCCGCTCGTCGCGCCAAGAAGACCGCCTGACGCGCTTCAGGCGCCGGACGCGCTGTCCGCGGCCGTCCGCGCGGGGTCGATGAGCCGTCGCATGCCCGCGTTGAAGAGCGTGGTGTCGAGCGGAACGTCTCCCGATAGCAGGATCAGGCCCAGGCCCTGGTCCAGCGCAGCCAGGAGCTTCCCGATGTCAGCGGCCGGAAGTGTTTCGTCGACGGGGCCCACGCGCTTTGCGATCTCCGTGTAGCGGTCGAGCAGCTCTTCGAGGCGCCGGTGCAGCTGCGGCGCGAGCGTCTCGTCGCGGGCTGCCGCGCTGATGAATTCGAGTGTGGCGAGGGCGAACCCCTGCGTTGCGGCCGCCGGGTATCCCTCGCGCTCGGCGAGGTCGCGGCCGGTCGACGTGGGGGCCTTCGTCTCGTCGAACGGGTCGCGGATATCGAGGTCCGCGAGCTGCAGATTCTGATCCATGACCGCGAGGAACAGCGCGGGTTTGCCGTCGAAGTTGGAGTAGATCGCGCCCTTCGTGAAACCCGCTTCGCGCGCGATCCGCTCGAGGCTCGCCGCGTGATACCCGTCCTCCGCGAACACCCGCCGGGCCGCGAACACCAGCGCTTCGCGCGTCTGCTGCTGACGGTCGCGGCGGGAGAGGGGATGAGGAAGCTGAGCCACCCCTCGATCATAAGTGCGCCACGCACTTGACGTACCCAGGGTATTCGAATACTTTCGGTATCCACATACTGATGGTATCTGAGGGGAGAAGCATGAGCAGTGACGTCCTTCGCATCACGGGCCTGACATGCCGATACGGGCGCGTCGTCGCCAACGACGACATTTCGCTTCGGGTCGGCCGCGGTGAGGTGGTCGGGTTGCTCGGGCACAACGGCGCCGGGAAGACCACCCTCGTTTCCCAGGTCGTCGGACTGCTGAAGCCGGAGGCGGGGGAGATCCGCGTGGGCAGTGCCGACGCGGTACGGAACCCGTCCGCCGCGCGACGACACGTGGCACTCCAGCCGCAGGCGCAGACGCCGATCGACGGCCTCACGCCCCGGGCGGCCATCGAGATCGCCGCACGCCTCCGCGGACTCTCGGCGCGCGACGCGCGCGTCGCTGCCTCCGATCTCGCCGACGAGCTCGACATCGGGCCGTGGCTCGACCGCCGCGCGTTGCCGGAAGGGGGCGGGCTCTCCGGAGGGATCCGGCGATTGACGGGGTTCGCCATGGCCGTCGCCGCGCCACCGCCCCTCCTCATCCTGGATGAGCCGACAAACGACATCGACGCCTCCCGACGCCGGCTGCTGTGGGAGGCCGTGAGGCGCCGCGGCGATCTCGGATGCGGCGTGCTGCTCGTCACCCACAACGTCGCCGAGGCCGAGCGGATCGTCGATGAGCTCGCGATCCTCGATAGCGGGCGCCTGCTTGCTTCCGGATCCCCGGCGCGCCTGCGCGGGACGCAGGACAGCGACCTGCGACTCGAGCTGCAACTGCCGACCGCGGGTGCGGATCCGTCGGAAGACGACGAGCGGCTGCCGGTGCGGCGCCGCGTGCGCGCCGGACGGCGCACGCTGCTGACCGTCGCGGCCCACGACGCGGCGACCGCCGTGCGATGGGCGACCGCGCAACGCGACGCCGACCGCATCGAAGGGTTCTCGCTCGCCCCGGCGACACTCGAAGACGCCTATCTGGCGCTCACCGCGCACGCCGACGGCGATACCGACCGGGTGGCAGGGGAGGTTGCTCATGCCTGAGTCGGCTCTGGTCCGGACGGCATCGATCGCGCCGGCACGCGTCACGATCTGGACAAGCTTCCTCGCGATGATGCGATGGTCACTGGCGTCCATTGGCGCGATGCTGCCGCTCATCGTCGTGATCCAGGCGGTGCTCGCCGCAGGGCTCGTCATCGGCTTCGGCTTCCTGATTCCGGACATCACGTCGGATACCGCGCTGTTTCTCTCATCCGGCGTGCCCACCGTGCTGCTGCTCGTCATCGGCCTGGTGATCGTTCCCCAGGGCGTGTCCCGCGCGCGAATGAGCGGCGCATTCGACTATCAGCGGGCGCTGCCGGTCGCGCGGCCCCTGCTGCTCATCGTCGACCTCGCTGTCTGGGCACTCATCGCGCTCCCCGGCGTCGCCGTCGGACTGTTCGTCGCGTGGCTGCGATATGACGTCGCGTTCGCGTTCGACGTGATCCTGCTCGTCGTGGCGTCGCTGCTCGTGACGACGATGGCGACGGCCGTGGGATACGCGATCGCGGTGGGCCTGCCGCCGACGCTGGCGCAGCTGGTCACGCAGGTGCTGGTCTTCTTCGTGATGCTGTTCTCGCCGATCACGTTCCCCGCGAGCCAGCTGCCCGCCTGGTTCCAGGCGCTGCACGATGTGCTCCCGATTCAAGCGGCGGGTGACCTCATGCGCGCCGGGGTCGCG
Organism: Actinomycetes bacterium; assembly: GCA_021793715.1. The sequence continues at coordinate 6,074 of JAJYSF010000016.1, read as the reverse complement.
TCCGACGACTACGCCTTCAGCGGATGGGATCTCGTCACGCTCGCGCTGTGGACGGCCGTCGGTCTGCTGGTCACCGTGCGCGCGCTCGTGCGGCGGCGCTGAGGCGCGCTCAGTGCGCCTGGGGCCCCTCGTCCGGAACCGGGACGTGCCCGGCCTCGACGATCCGGTCGAGCAGCTGGTCGAAGTCGGCGGCGAGTTCCTGTGCCGATTCGCCGGGCCAGACGTGCAACGGCTTCGCCGCGCCCTGCGCTTGCTGCAGCGAGGTGCGCTCGGGCAGCTGCGGCTCGAGTACGAGCGGCCCGAACATGTCGCGCAGCTCCTTGATGCGGAACTGGTGCTCGACCGACTGCGGGCGCACGCGGTTCACGATGATGCCGAGCGGCTGCAGGCGTGAGGAGAGCCCGCGACGGATCTCCTCGATCGCGCGGAGCGCGCGGTCGGCGGCGGCCACCGAGAACAGGCCGGGCTCGGTCACGACGCTGACGCGGTCGCTTGCCGCCCAGGCCGTGCGGGTGAGGGCGTTCAACGAGGGCGCACAGTCGATGAGCACGAGGTCGTACTCGTCCTCGATGATCGCGAGTGCCTCCTCCATCTTCCACACGTCACGCACGGAGGGGTGCGGGCCGTCGTAGTTGATCGCCGACGGGCTGCCGAGCATGATGTCGATCTTGCCGGGGTGGACCTTCGTCCAGCCGCTCGACGCGATCGCCTGGCGAACCGTCTTCTCCTTCGGATTCTCCAAGACGTCCGCGACATTCAGCCGTCCGGCCGTCTGCACATCGAGCCCTGTCGACACATCGGACTGCGGATCGAGGTCGACGACGAGGGTGCGGATGCCTCGCGCGAAAGCGGCAGAGGCGAGGCCCAGGGTCACCGTCGTCTTGCCGACGCCGCCCTTGAGGGAACTGACGCTGAGTACGTGCACACGCCTACGCTACCGTTATCTAAGCTGTGAGCTGGCCCACCCGGCGGATCTGTCGGTGGAAAATCTGCCCCAAGGGAGGCACATGTTCTCGAAGGTCCTCGTCGCCAATCGCGGTGAAATAGCGATCCGAGCGTTCCGCGCCGCGTATGAGCTGGGAGCCCGCACCGTCGCCGTCTTCCCCATGGAAGACCGCAACTCCCTGCACCGTTTGAAGGCAGACGAGGCCTACCAGATCGGCACCGAGGGGCACCCCGTGCGTGCGTATCTCGATGTCGACGAGATCGTGCGTGTCGCGGTTCAGTCCGGCGCCGACGCGATCTACCCGGGCTACGGGTTCCTCTCGGAGAACCCGGATCTCGCGGCGAAGGCGGCGGAGAACGGGATCACGTTCATCGGGCCGCCCGCGCACGTGCTCGAGATGGCGGGCAACAAGGTCACGGCGAAGGAGCACGCGATTGCGGCCGGCGTGCCCGTTCTGCGTTCGACCGAGGCGACCGACGATGTCGACGCCCTCGTCGCCCAGTCGGACGACATCGGCTTCCCGCTGTTCGCGAAGGCCGTCGCGGGCGGCGGTGGGCGCGGCATGCGCCGCGTCGAGACGAAGGACGAGCTCGCTCCGGCGCTGGACGAGGCGATGCGCGAGGCCGGCAGCGCCTTCGGAGACGCGCGGATGTTCCTGGAACAGGCCGTCTTGCGGCCTCGCCACATCGAGGTGCAGGTGCTCGCCGATGGCTCGGGCAACACCGTCCACCTCTTCGAGCGCGACTGCTCGGTGCAGCGCCGTCACCAGAAGGTCGTGGAGCTCGCCCCCGCGCCGAATCTCGACCCCGCGATCGCCGCTGACCTCCATCGGCACGCCGTCGCCTTCGCGGAGTCGATCGGATACGTCAATGCCGGAACCGTCGAGTTCCTCCTCGAGACGGATGGACCTCGTGCCGGCGAGGTCGTCTTCATCGAGATGAACCCGCGTATCCAGGTCGAGCACACGGTGACCGAGGAGATCACCGACGTCGACCTCGTGCAGGCGCAGATGCGCGTTGCATTCGGGGAGACTCTCGTCGAGCTCGGCCTCACTCAGGACGAGATCGTGATGCATGGCGCCGCGATGCAGACGCGCATCACCACGGAGGATCCCGCCAGCGGCTTCCGTCCCGACACCGGCAAGATCACCACCTACCGCTCTCCGGGCGGGGCGGGGATCCGTATCGACGGCGGCACGACCGCCGCCGGATCGCAGGTGTCTCCGCACTTCGACTCGATGCTCGCGAAGCTCACGGTCCGCGGGCGCGACTTCCCGTCCGCCGTGGCGCGGTCGCGTCGCGCACTCGCTGAATTCCGGATCCGCGGCGTCGCCACGAACATCCCGTTCCTGCGTGCTGTCCTCGACGATCCCGCGTTCGTCGCGGGCGACCTGTCGACGTCGTTCATCGACGAGCGGCCAGAGCTGCTGAAGGGGCGTACGTCGAAGGATCGCGGCACGAAGCTGCTGCGCTGGATGGTCGACACGGCGGTGAACAGGCCGCACGGTGAACGGCCGAACCTCGTGGACCCGCGCACGAAGCTGCCGACGATCGACACCGCCGCGGCCGCGCCGGACGGATCCCGACAGCGTCTCCTCGCGCTCGGTCCTGAGGGCTTCGCCGCGGCCCTGCGCGAGCAGAAGCCGCTCGCGGTGACGGAGACGACCTTCCGCGACGCGCATCAGTCGCTCCTCGCGACCCGCGTACGCACGCGAGACCTCCTCGGTGTCGCCCCGCACGTCGCGCGCCTCGAGTCGCAGCTGCTGAGCGTCGAGGCGTGGGGTGGCGCGACCTACGACGTCGCTCTCCGGTTCCTCGGCGAGGATCCGTGGGCGAGACTCGAGCAGCTCCGCGAGGCGCTGCCGAACATCGCGATCCAGATGCTGCTGCGCGGTCGCAACACGGTCGGCTACACGCCGTACCCGACCGAGGTCACCGATGCCTTCGTGCAGGAAGCCGCCGACACCGGCATCGACATCTTCCGCATCTTCGACGCGTTGAACGATGTCGACCAGATGCGTCCGGCGATCGACGCCGTCCGGGCGACGGGAACCGCTGTCGCCGAGACCGCCCTCTGCTACACGGGCGATCTGCTGGATCCGGCAGAGAAGCTGTACACGCTCGACTACTACCTGCGACTCGCAGAGCGCATGGTCGACGCTGGCGCGCATATCCTCGCGATCAAGGACATGGCCGGTCTGCTGCGGCCCGCCGCGGTGGCGAAGCTCGTCACGGCGCTGCGCCGCGAGTTCCCGCTTCCCGTGCACGTCCACACCCACGACACCGCCGGCGGTCAGCTCGGCACGCTGCTCGCCGCCAGCGCGGCGGGCGCGGACGCCGTGGACGTCGCTGCGGCGACGATGGCCGGCACGACCAGCCAGCCTTCGCTCTCGGCCCTCGTCGCGTCGCTCGCGCACACGGCCCGCGACACGGGGCTCGACCTGCAGAATGTTGCGGACCTCGAGCCGTACTGGGAGGCCGTGCGGCACGTCTACTCGCCGTTCGAGTCAGGACTCCAGGGGCCGACCGGACGCGTCTACACGCACGAGATCCCGGGTGGACAGCTCTCGAACCTGCGTCAGCAGGCGATCGCGCTCGGTCTCGCCGACGACTTCGAGCTCATCGAAGACATGTACGCGGCGGCCGATCGCATGCTCGGGCGGATCCCCAAGGTGACGCCGTCATCGAAGGTCGTCGGCGACCTCGCCCTGCACCTCGCCGCGGTCAAGGCCGATCCGAGCGACTTCGAGCAGAACCCCGAGAAGTACGACGTGCCGGACTCGGTCGTCGCATTCATGGCGGGCGAGCTCGGCGAACTCCCCGGCGGATGGCCCGAGCCGTTCCGGTCGAAGGTGCTCGCCGGCCGCGACGTGAAGACCGGCGTCACGCCAATCACGGAGGCGGACGAGGAAGCGCTCGCGGCTGATTCGGCCACGCGACGCGCCCGCCTCAACCACCTGCTGTTCCCGCAGCCGACGGCCGCGTTCGAGGAGATCCAGCACGAGTTCGGCGACATCTCCGTTCTTGAGACGGCCGACTACCTCTACGGTCTCGAGCCTGGGCGTGAGCACGTCGTCGAGCTGGAGAAGGGTGTGGACCTCTACCTGCGCCTCGAGTCGATCGGCGACGCTGACGACAAGGGGATGCGGTCGGTGATGACGACGCTGAACGGTCAGCTGCGTCCGGTCGAGGCGCGTGACCGCTCGATCGACGTCGACGTGCACGAGGCCGAGAAGGCCGACCGCGCGAACTCCGGGCACGCCGCGGCGCCGTTCTCGGGCGTCGTCACGCTCAAGGTCTCACCGGGCGACGTCGTCGAGGCCGGCGAGGCCATCGCGTCGATCGAGGCGATGAAGATGGAGGCGGCCGTGGGCGCGCCCATCGCGGGCACGATCGAGCGCGTTGCGATCGGCGCGACGCAGCAGGTCGATGCCGGTGACCTTTTGGCCGTGATCACACCGGCCGAGTAACCTTGCGATGGCGGGAGTCCCGCCTCGGCACTCAGGAGTTTCCCTTGGCAGAAGACCGCAAGCCGTCTCCCGACGACAGTCAGGACCACGGCGTGCTCGACGATGTCGGCACCTCGACGACCTCGATCGACCTCGGCGCGACAGCGCAGGTGAGCGTGACACTCCCCGTCGGCTATCGCGACGACGACTCGGACGACGACGTGATCGCCGACGAACTCACGGGCGAAGAAGCCGCGCGCGCCGGCGCGATCGGGGAAGACGACCCCGAGGGCGACGAGCCCGAGGACGATGCCGACGAGCCCACGCGCGCCACGGACTACTCGGCGGACGACACGGTTACCGGCGCCGACTCGGCGGACGACTCCGACAGTGCTCGTGACGCGGACGACGAGGCCGTCGAAGACGACGAGACCGCCGACGACGTTAATGAGGCGGTCGCGGTCGTGGACGATGTCGATTCCGGCGACGTGGACGAAGAGGTCGCCGATGCCGCCGCCGAAGCCGATTCGGACGGCGATGACCCGGACTCGGAGATCACGGCGCCGTTTGCCGGGTCGGGCACGGCTGACGCGGCTGACACCGCCGCGGAGGAGGATTCGACAGTCGCCGATGACACGGTCGACGGTGCGAACGACGCCGACGACGAGGCCGTGGACGACGCACGGGCCGCTGAGGCTGCGGACCAATCTGGCATGCCCGAGACCGCCGTTGCAGACGAGGCGGATGTCTCCGGCCTCGAGCCCGCGACCGACAGCGTCGACGCCGCGGGCGACTCGCCCTCCGATGACCACGTGGGCGACCCCTCCGACCACCCCGCGGATGACGCCTCGTCGAGCGACAACGTCGCCGACGACGATGGCGAGCAGGACGTCGAGCCGTTCGAGATCGTGGACGCCGCTGACGAGCCGGACGTTCCTGCACCCCTCACGAAGGCTTCGGCGGACGATCTCCGCCCCGCCGCCGACACGGACGACAACGACCGCGAGGGCGCGCCGGATCCGGCTGCGCCCGAGACGACCCCCCGCAAGGAGACAGCTGTGTCACAGCCCGACCGCCCGGAGCGCGTCTCGTTCCTGCGACCTCCGGCGCGCCGCGTCGACGAGGTCGAGGATGCCGCGAACCGCGAATCGAGTGACGTGCTGACCGATGAGCGGCTCCTCGATACCGGTGCGATTCGCCGCCCGGAGCCCGAGGACCCGTGGCGTCGCATCATCTACTCGGCGACCGGCGGACTGATCAATCTCGGCGACAGCAAGAAGACGCGCTCTCGCAAGGAGCTCATGGCACGCATCGCCGCACCGCTACCGGGTGCCGCGCGGTTCGTCCCCGTCATGAGCCGCAAGGGCGGCGTGGGCAAGACCACGGTGACCGCGCTGCTCGGTATGGCACTCGCTGACGCCAGGAACGACCGCGTCGTCGCGATCGACGCGAACCCGGACCGCGGCACACTCGCCGAGCGCATCGCACGAGTGTCGGGCAAGACCGTCCGTGATCTCGTCCGCGACCGCGACGAGATCTCCGGCTACGGAGACCTGTCCGCGCACGTCGTGCGCGACGAGACGCGCCTCGACGTCCTCGCGAGCGACGCGGATCCGCACGTCGCCGACGCGTTCAGCGACGCGGACTACCGCAACGTGTCCGAGTTGGCTCAGCACTTCT
>JAJYSF010000015.1 GCA_021793715.1 Actinomycetes bacterium | reverse complement strand
CGTCTGGACCGTGAACGACCCGGCCGACATGCGCCGTCTCATGGATCTGGGCGTCGACGGCATCGTCACGGATCGGGCCGACGTCGCGCTCGACGTGCGCGGCGGCTGACGGGGCGCACCTCCCCCCGTTGACCCCACTCGACGGGCACGCTACGTTTCGCGAAAGGAGGTGTCGTTCGATCGCTCGATGGACTGAGCATCTGCTGGGAAGGCCAGGCGCTTCGCGCCATTTCGGATGATCCGCCCAGCGCCGTTCGTTAGACCTAGAGACGAAGAGAGGACACGAACATGGCAGATCGCAGCCTGCGCGGAATCAGACTCGGTGCCCAGAGTCTGCAGAGCGAAGAGGGCGTCGTGTTCATGGAGCGCGAAGACCACACCTACCTCTGCAGCCTGTGCGGCCGAGAGACCGTGCTGACATTCGCCGCCGACGCTGAGGCGCCCGCTTCCTGGGAGTGCCGTACGTGTGGCGGGGAGGCCGTCCTGCAGACGCCGAAGGGCGCCGCGGAGGTCGACCGGTCCGGTGAGAAGGCGGCACGCACGCACTGGGACATGCTTCTCGAGCGACGTTCCGAGGAGGAACTCGAGCAGCTTCTGTCCGAGCGCCTCGAGTACATCCGAGAGCGACGTGGTGAGGGCGAGGACCCGACCAAGGAGGCGCGTGACAAGAGGAGTGCGTAACACCCCATAAGCTGGTGCGCATGACGAATGCACCTGCGCGCGCCATTGGGATCGATATCGGCGGCACCGGCATGAAGGCTGGGGTCGTTGATCTTGCTGAGGGGACCTTGGTCGGCGACCGCGTCCGGATCCCGACCCCCGAGGGCGCTCTGCCGCGCGATGTCCTGGAGACCGCACGGCAACTCGTCGAGCTGCTCGGCGACGACGCGCGCGACCTGCCGATCGGGGTGTGCTTTCCGGCGATCGTCAAGGACGGCATCACCCTGTCGGCAGCGAACGTCTCGGACGAGTGGATCGGGCTCGACGCCGACGAGCTCTTCGGCAAGGCGCTCGGACGCGACATCCACTTCGTGAACGACGCCGATGCCGCGGGGCTCGCAGAGGCGAAGTTCGGCGCCGCCAGAGACCAGGCGGGCCTGACGATCATGACGACGCTCGGAACCGGCATCGGATCCGCGTTCATCTACAACGGCGTGCTCGTGCCGAACACCGAGCTCGGCCACCTGCAGTGGGACGGCGAGAGCATCGAACGCTACGCCTCGGCCTCCGCTCGCGAACGCGGCGACATCCCCTGGGATGAGTGGAGCGCGCGTCTGCAGAAGTTCTACGCGCACGTCGAGTTCCTCTTCTCCCCCGACCTGATCATCGTTGGCGGCGGCGTATCGAAGAACCCCGAGAAGTTCTTGCCGGGCATCGCGACGCGCGCCCCGATCGTGACGGCCGTGCATCGCAACAACTCGGGCATCATCGGCGCCGCCAGCCTCGTCCTGACCTGACGGAAGGCAGCGAGGCCAGCAGATCGCGCAGGGCGTGCCTCGCAAGGCGGCAGGAGGGAAGCGCACCGGGCGTGCGCTGACCGACGACAACGCAGCGAGGCGCGGCCTGTGACGCGAATGGGCCGGCCTGTACGCCGGGTTTTGAGAAACCGGTATTCGGCGAGGTTTGACACCCCTAGGACGAACAAGTAACGCCTGGTCAGAAGCACTTTCCGCATCAGGTGCGATTAGTCGCGAATGGCGACGAATAGGCACTTTTGCGGACTTTTTTGCGGACCTGCGCGCGTAGAACGCAGCCGAGCCGACCGGCATGACGTTGCGCTTGCCGTGAAGCGGTCCACCCTTGCAAGTGATGCGTCGAACAGCCATGAGCATCTCCTTCGTTCGGGAATGACAAAGCCCCCGACCCGAGATGGGCCGAGGGCTTCAACGTGAACGTGCTGCGCTCACTAGGTACGGGAATCGTTGCTACTCCCGTGCCCAGGGTTCGTCGGGGCCGGGCGGAGCACGAGCACGTCGCCGCTGGTGATCGTCGGGCCGGTGCTGTTGTAAGCAGCTAGCTCATTGACGTCGAAACAGAAGCGGTCAGCGACAGCGGCGAGGCTATCCCCGGCGGCGACGGTGTACTCCTCGATCTCGCCGCCGTCCGTGCGGCTAACGGTGCCGTTGGCGCCATCGGTCGCACCGAAGTCGGTGATCACGCCCTTGACACGGGGCGGGTCGCTGTCCATGTCGATCCCGTTCTTGTTTCCGGCAGCGCACGAGGCAGCAGCTGCCTCATCGGTCGTCTGGCGTTCCCAGGGCTCGTCAGGATCCGGACGGAGGACAAGGGTCGATCCAGCCTCAATGTAATGCCCGTTCGTGTGGTTGTACGCGGCGAGCGTCCGCGAGTCCATGCAGAATCGACCGGCGATTGCGGTGAAGGTGTCACCAGGCTGGATGGTGTACGACACGACCTGGCCATCCGCGTTCAGGGTCGGCTCTCCAGCGGCGAGGTCGCGTGCGCCGGTGTCGAAGATCTCGCCATCCAGGCGGGCCGTGTCGCTGTACGACGGGTAGTAGGCATCGGCAGGGAGCCGGATAATCCCTGTGGGGCCGTCGACGCAGTCCGCAACGCTCAACGTGGGTGTCGGCGTGGGCTCCGGCGTCGCAACCGGCTCTGCGTCCTCGGTCGGCTCCGGCGTCACAGTCTCCGTGACGACGGGCGCAGGGGTCTCGACGGCCGCTTCCGGCTCCCCCGCCGGAGCGCACGCGGTCAGTGCGAGAACAGCGACAGCAGCGACTGCGAGAATCGTGGGGAACTTGCTCATATATCGATCGTGACATCGGCCGCGCGAGGAGTTCCACCCGTATCGCGGTTCTGTCACCGTTCCGAAACCTCCCCGGTCGATGGCAGCCCGCGCACAAGAGCGGCCCGCCCGGACCCGCAGCCCTCCGCAACAAGGACGGCGAGCGCCGGACGGGCCGAGGGCACCACCGACGGCGCAGCGGGCTGCTACTCGCCAGCGGGCTCGGTGAGGGTTGCCTTCACGATGCCCAGTGGTTGGTAGACGGAAACACCGAAGCGGCCCTCGACACGAGCCTGAACCTCGTTGGTCTTTCCGTCGTTGACGTTGAACCACTTCGTCTGAATGCCGCGTGAATCGACGTCGAGGCCGACGACAGACAGATCGAGGCTCACCGCTGACCCGACCGCGATCTGGGCCGAGGTCACCACCTGCGTGCTCCACAGCTTCTGCGCGGCACGATCAACAGCCGTTCCGAGGTCGAACGCCCCCGACGTATTCCGAGTCGTTTCGATCGTCGCCCAGTCCTGCGGATTGACGACGAACACGTCCGCCTGGTGGCCGACGTTCTCAGCCTTCAGCGCGGCCATCCGCAGGGTCGTGACCGGGTCGGTGACGAACTCCTGAGACTGCACGCCCTCAACGGACAGCAAACCCGCGAGATGCCCCGTGGTGCCGTCACCGTTGATCACCTCGTCCTCAACGGCCGCGAGCAGCATGTATCGCAGCTCTGCGTCGAGGAACCGCGCGAGCACGTCTGCATCCTGCAGCATGTACTCGTCGTGAGGCTCGCTCATCGTGGCGACAACGCGCAGCTCCCCGTCGACCATCTCCGTGGTCACCTTCGAGACTGGCTTTTCCGCACCGGTCGGCACCACGGCCGCGTTGTTCGTGCGCATCGTCTGACGAGGGTAGCGGTACTTCGGCGAATCGTGCTCCGTCGACGGCAGGATCTCCAGCACCGAAGCGGGAACCTTCCCGAGTTCGATCGGGGACGACGGTGACAGCGGCATCGGCGTCATCGCGGCGAGACCCTTCACACCGGACTCGCTGCTCGCCTTCGCCGCGAGCGACTTCGCGGCCTGCTTCGCTCCGGACCCGCTCAGAGCCAGGAAGCCTTTCTTGCGGCCCCACACGGTCGCGCCACCGGCGCTGTCCATCGCGGGCTCAGAATGGACCTCACCCGCGATGCGCTCGAAGATCGCGTCCGCTTCCGCCGAGCGCTCGATCTTGCCCTTCAGCTCGATCGCCTCGGCCGACTTCGTCTCGATCTCCGACATCTCCGCGTCAGTGAAATCGCGACCCTCGTCCTTCGCCTTCTTCTGAATCGCGACCAGGTCACCCTGGAGGGACTTCAACCGGTCATGCGGATTTGGTGCCTTCGTAGGCATAAGAATCATCACTCCTAAGTGAGGGAGCTCAGCAGCGCCACGAACGCCGCGGAGCACGTACAAACGGGTAGCGACACCACAGAAACCGCGCTACGTGACTCTGCAGCGCTCTCATCGCAGTACGGCTGGCGTTCGCTTTTGCTCAGACGGACGATCATCTGCCGCTGGACACCGGGCCTTGACGTTTCCGTTCCTCAGCGCGGGCCGCGAAGTAACCGCTGGTCCTCACTCGCTAATCGAATTCGCGGAGATCCTCACCCTTGCCCCCGTCGAGGTCCTCAGCCTTGTCCCGGCGATCCGTTCGCGTACGCCGAGCGTACCACAGCGCCCAAATCATGGATGGTCGTGCCACCTCCGCACGTCCCATTGCGACGCGACGCGAGGATCGACCCAGAGCCACTCGTCAGGCTCGCCTTGGTAGTCCAGGCTCGTCAAGACCCGCACCTTGATCAACGGCTCACCGTCCCGCCCCAGCACCGGCACGCCCTCGGCGTCGACCACCGGACCCGGCGCGCCCTGCTCATCATCTACATCGACAGAATCTGTCGCGAGCCGTAGCAGCCACGTCCACGCGCTCCTCATCCGTCCATCTCCATCCCGAAGTGCCGCGCCACACTCGGCGACAACGCTCCCTCGATCAACTCGAACGCCCGAGGCATGTCGCCACGCCGCAGCGCCTGATGCACACGCCCGAGCACCCGCTCCATCCGGCTCCGACGTCGCGACGCCAGCCGCCGATGCTTCTTCCGTCGTTTCGCGACCTCGTTCGCAGCACGCACACGCGCATCCGCTGCCGCACGAGCGTTCGCGACCCGAGTCCGCGCGAGCCCGACCTCGGCATGCATCTCCTCGACATCCGCAGCGACCTTCGCCGCAGCGACGACAGGATCAGCGAGCCGCTGCGCCTCCCCGAGACGCTGCCGCAACATGCCCGCATAGCGACGCCACGCCCGCACGTCCGCATCACGCGACGGCTGCCACATCGACGCAGGCACACCGTCAGTCGTCTCCGAGCCCGTCACGATCCACCCCCTCCACGCTCGCGTCGAGGACCGCGAGATTCACCGCGTCCCTCCAGCCATCACCATGAACCTCCCGATACCCCGACGCCGCCGTTTCCGCGAGCGCGAGCATCACCGACACCGAGTCACCGAGCTCGCGCACACCGTGCAACGCCTTCAACAGCGCAGCTCCGTCGGTATCCCCGCACGCGAGGATCAACTCCCCAGCGAGACGCTTGTGATCAGACATCAACTACTCCTTTCCAGACCCGACACCGGGTCCTCGGCCGTCCTCGCGCGCACGCGCACGCGATGGGGACCCCCCAGCAGGGAGGGATACTTCACTACCGGCGCACCGGCCTGGCTGCGGGCGCGTCGCGATTCGGACGCCCCTCCCCGCTGGTGAGCCGTCTCGGCCGACACCGTCGTGGCTTTGGTGGCCGGGGTCTGATGGATACGGTCGCTGTATGACCCCGCCGACCCGAAAGCTTGATTCTCTTGCGGGCACGTCGATCGTTCTCGGCCCGATACTGATCGGTATAGGAAGCGTTCTGCTTTTCGCCGTGCCGATAATCGGCGTAATCGCCCTGGGCATTGGCATCCCGGTACTCGCAGGCGGAGTGATCGCGCGAGCAATCGCATACGCGCTGCAGTCGTTGCAGGACCGACCGGAGGATGACGAGCCGGAGTAACCGCTCGGCCAGCCTTCAACACCTCCGAGTCCGTGCGCCCCAGTAGCCCTGGTGTGCTGGCTCGATACGTCGTCGTCGCGCAGCGGTGGCGCCTGGCGGAGCGCGGACGGCAGCGCCTCCCAGAACGGGGCGGGTTCCATCGTCACCATTCCTCGCTTCCCGACATGCCCGGCACGGGAACTCTGGCTCGAAGGTCCTCGTCGAGCTCCAGGTCGTCGGTCGATCCGGCTTCCTGGGACACATCAAGTGCGTGATCGTGACCGTGTCCGTGTCCTGTGCCCCTTAAGGGCACATGGACACGCGGGACACGTGTCCCCGGGAGCACGTCGGACACATGGGACACATACGAGGCACCAGCGATGAAGTGCGCGTGCTTACGTCCCGCGCCCGTCCGCAGTTCAAGAGCGCCTTCTGACAAGAGCAGCTTCCGCGCCTCGTCGACCACAGCACTCCGTAGCGGAACGCCGTAGCGGATCTCGCGCGTACCGCAGCCCGGACGATCAGTGACGAACTGCAGCACACCGGCACGAGCATCCTCGAGGTCCACGCTCGACTCGCTTTGGTGGGACGACGGCTCACCGAGCGTGAAGCGCTTCCCATCCGCGGCGAACGCGAGCCGCTGTTTAGGGACGTCGACGTCGCGCCCGTAGGCAGAGAAGGAGCGCGCCGATGTCAGGTCGCTGCCGGAGCGCGTGATCTTCCACGTCGCATCCGGCCAGTCAAGGATGCGCGAATCGCCACGCGACCGCTCGCCACCGTGCCCGATGTGATGCACAATCAGCGCTTCGGAAGCGCCAACGTCGGCTTTCAGCGCATCGAATGGGACGAGGAACCGACCGGCGTCCCTGTTCTCGTCGAGCCCGAGAGCGTCGAGGACGGGCCGCAGGCAATCGAGGATGAGCACGTCGCAGTCGCCGATCAGGTCGGCCCACCACGAGCGCGTCTCGGCGTCCAAGATGTCGAACAGTCCAACCTGTCCGCGCAGCGACAACACCTCGACGCGCGATGCGTTCCGGATCCCGTGCGCGCGCAACCAGCGCCGCAGACTACGCGGGTCCAGCTCGTTATCGATCAGCACGACGCGGCCGACCGGCTCCGACACCTCGTGCGCGCCGAGGAACGGATCACCGTCCACGAGCGAGCGTAGGACGTTCCCGACCAGCGTCGTCTTCCCGGCCTTGGCCTGCGCGCTCAACACGACGTTCCCACCAACAGGCCAGACATCGGAGACTCGGTACGCGGCATCCAGGTCGGGCTCCGCGAGGAACTCGTCCAGCCGCACAAGGCGAGGCTGAACACCGCGATCAGACAAGCTCTGCCACTGGTCCGCACGCTTCTCGGCCGCGAACAGCGCGCGTGCTGTCTCGTGAGCCCGCAGCCGACCGAGCTCGCGCAGGACATCCTCGTCGTCCGTGTCACTCATGCGCGGCACCTCCAAACTGCACGACGGCGAGGACACGTCGGGACACTGTCGGGACACGTCGGACACACCGCGGCGGGGTCGCAGCACCCGCGACGGATTCCAAGCCCGCAGGACGCCGCACAGAGCCCGTCACGCACGCGCCGGTCATGCAGCGCTCACCGGCTTCCGCACATCAGCGAGCGACGCGCAGAACAACTCCCACGCCGCGTCGAGATGATCATCGATACGACCCGCGTCGGCCAAGATCTCGGCCGCACGATCGAAGCGATCCAGAAGGAACTTCTGCCGGTCCTTCGGAGAGAACGCCCGCAGCCACAACCGGCCACACTCACGTTTCAGCTCCTCGTTCTCGCCCCGCAGCCGCTGAACCTCGCCCACCAGGACGCGCGTCGACGGCGACAACGGATCCGCAGCAGGCCACGGCGGAGGCGCAACCGGCTCCCCGCGCCGCGACCGCTCCAGCAGCACACTCACGTGGCCACCTCCTGACCGTCACGCGCGAGGTTGCCGAACACCTCGTCGCCGAGACCGCGAGCGATCGCATCGAACGCGCCTGCCTCGTCAACCACGCGCCCGATCGCGACACCACGCGCCCGAGTCCCATCGGACAGCGTGCGCGTCGACCAGGGCAGCATCTCCGCGCGACCGTCGGCGATCATCGCCGCAGCCTTCGTCGCACCCGACACATGATCGACATCCGCGCCGCGGTACAGCGAGATCTCGATCCAACCCTGATCGAGGTTCTGAATCGCGAACGCGAAGATCTCGCCGAGCGCGCCCTCCGGCCACGACGCACGCTTCGTGCGCACGCGACGCGACTCGCGCAGACGCTGCACGACCTTCACGCGCCAACCGTTCATGCGCCGGTCGACGAGCAGCCGCGAGCGATCCGGCTGCATGTTCCCGTTGCTGGGACTTACACTATTCATGACTGGTTCCCTTCCCGCAGGTAGGCGTTCGAGTCGTTGCCCTCGATCGCGGTGGCAGCCGCATCGGGGGCTCTTTCTGTCACGAGACGTGCCACCTCGCGCGACACCGCACGCGACCGCTCCATCAGCACGTCCATGCGATCCAAGTCGCCCCGCGCGATCGCAGTCCCCCACCCAGCGGTGAGGTCATCCCGCAGCGCGTTCAGACGCTCAATCCGACGAGCGCGCGCACCCATCACGATTCCTCCGCGAACGCGGCCTCGATATAGGCCTCCACGTCCGACTCGCGGAATACGCGACGCCCAGCGAGCATCGCGCTCTTCGGAGCGGTCCCTGCATGCACCATCCAGCGCACCTGCCCCTCGCTCCGCCGCAGTCGCTTCGCAACCTCGTTTACGAACATCAAACGGTCCATCGCCTTTGCTCCTTAATCGGTACATAGCCGCTACCCCCAACTGTTGATCCAACAGCGTGATGTCGGATACACAAACCGTACAATCGTTGCGCGCTGTTCTCAAATGGATACGATGAGAAAATGACAACACCAACTACGTCAACGTTCGATTCCGAATTCGGGCGACGGCTCGCGGACGCACGACGAAGCGCAGGCATGAGCCAACGAGCGCTCGCAGACCGGCTCGGAGAGCACGGCCTATCCCTGGACTCCGCAGCGCTGTCGCGGATCGAAACGGGGAGCCGCGCTCCCAAGCTCGAGGAAGCCGTAATCCTCAGCGAGGTCCTCAACGTAGCGCTGACGCGCCTGGTTCCCACCGGAGCTGACGCCGAGCAACTCGGTCGCGCGAGATACAGCGCGCTTCGACAATTGGACGACGCGCTCTACAAGATGACCGGCGTGGCTGGCAGTCTCGAGTTCCTTGCATCTTGTGTCAACAGCGCGCCCGACGCGGCGCGCGAGGCCTTCGGTGGTCGCGACGGTGACGAGTACGACTGGGAGGCATGGGCGATCGAGCAAGTGCGCGAACTTGCAAGCTCGCCCGAACGTCGCGTCGCTCCGAGCACGGTCGAACTCGCGGACGCGATCCGGCGCGTGCTCGCGTCGTATGTAGACGCGATCGTCCCGCACGCACGCGAGGAGTTGCACGACAACCCCAGCGTGTCAGAGCTGGACGAAGCGCTTGCTCCTTCGATGCGCCAGTTCGCCGAAAAGCACTTTGTGAATGCCCTGGCTTCGGCCTCCACGGACGATGCCTCAGACTCACGTGATCGACGCACTGAAAGCAGTGACGATGGCAAGCATCAAACAACGACCTGACGGCGCCTGGCGCGCCCGCTATCGCGACAACAGCGGCAAAGAGCACGCCAGGCACTTCAGGCTCAAGCGCGACGCGCAGAGATGGGTCGACGAGAAGAAGGCAGCGCTCCACACAGGGCAATACGTCGACCCGCGAGCTGGACGCATCACCCTCCGCGAGTACGCCACCACATGGCTCGAAACCCAGGTGCATCGCCAAACGACCGCCGACCTGTACCGCAGCCACCTCGAGCGCCACGCCTATCCAACGCTCGGCGACCACGCGCTCTCATCCATCCGGCCCACCACGATCCAGGCATGGATCAAGCGCCTCACGGTCGGCATCGAAGGCGAACGCGACCCGCTTGCGCCCGCAACTGTCGGCGTCGTCTACACAGTCGTCGCAACCGTGCTCCGCGCGGCCGTCACCGACAAGAGACTCGTCGCGACGCCCTGCACAGGCATCAAGCTCCCCGAGGTCACCAAGACCCGCGTGAAGCCGCTCACAACCGAGCAAGTCGACACCCTCGCCGAGCACTTGCCAGCCGACCTCCGCAGATCG